>JBBSAR010000072.1:0-12930 GCA_038252125.1 Desulfatiglandales bacterium | reverse complement strand
TAACGGATCTGCTGGAAGACGGCCTGGCTAGAACTCCCGATAGCGTGCGAAAGGTCTACGCCTGCGGTCCGTTGCCCATGCTCAAAGCGGTTTCCGCCATCACCGGCGAAAGAGGCATCCCATGTCAAGTGTCCCTGGAGTCATCCATGGCGTGCGGATTAGGGGCATGTCAGGGTTGCGCCGTCAAGATGTTGCGAGATTGCGGCACAGGGTATGGACATGTGTGTCAGGACGGTCCGGTCTTTGATGCCGGAGATGTGGACTGGGAGGTTCTATAAACATGGATTATCCCGATTTGCGAACAACAATCGGTCCTCTTCAACTCAAGAATCCCGTGATTACCGCTTCGGGAACCTATGGTTACGGGAGAGAATATTCTTCCATCGTGGATGTAAATGAACTTGGGGGCATCGTTGTGAAAGGGATTTCTCTTAAACCGCGACCAGGCAATCCTCCTCCGAGAATTGTTGAAACGCCATGCGGGATGCTTAATGCCATCGGTCTGGCAAACGTGGGGATCGAAGTCTTTCTGAATGAAAAGATGCCGTGGTTGAAGAAACTCGATACCGTTGTTATCGCGAATATATACGGTCATAGCATTGAAGAGTACGGGCTGGTGGCGGCAGAACTCAGAGGTGTTGAAGGAATATCCGCCATCGAAGTGAATATTTCTTGCCCCAACGTGGAGTGCGGGGGAATGGCCTTTGGCACGGACCCTGAATTTGCGGCAAGGGTAACGGAAACGGTTCGGAAAAATACGGATAAACCGACGATCATAAAACTTTCTCCAAACGTTACCGATATCCGGGTCATCGCACGCGCGGTGGAAAGGGCGGGGGCCGATATCCTTTCCCTTACCAATACACTCACGGGAATGGCCATAGACATTAAAAAGAAAAGGCCCAAACTGGCAAATGTTTCCGGTGGATTGTCAGGGCCTGCCATCCGACCTGTTGCGCTTTTCATGGTGTACCAGGTGGTTCGGTCCGTAAGCATACCGGTAATCGGGATGGGCGGGATTATGAACGAGAGGGATGCCCTCGAATTTCTCATTGCCGGGGCGAGGGCTGTTCAGGTGGGAACGGCAAACTTTGTAGACCCACGGGCCCCCATGCGCATTATTGATGGACTCAAGGATTATTGCCGGGAAAATGGGCTGGACAGCCTGGAAGAGATTGTAGGCAGTTTGCAGGTATGAGGAGAGGTTTAAGATGAAACCTGGGCGGTATTGTATCAATGTGTTTTCAATCTTTGTGGCTCTGATCTTTATTGCATCTCCCGGTTGGGTCTGGTGCGGAGAAACGTCGTCAGGAAAAATTCGCCCTCTGAGCGACGAAGACAGAGAAAAACTGGCCGTTTTGGGGGAAGGCGTGGTGGGAAAGGCCCTGCCCGCGCTTCCTTTGACCGGGATAAGGAAATTGATACCGTTGATGACCGGTGAATGGGTGTATCGGATCACGGCCGGCGCGAACCGGGGGGATCTGCAGACCGAATCCATAACAAGACCACCGGAACTCCCAAGATCTTGTTGCGAAAAAAACCTTAGGGTTGAATCTCAGACCTTATATCTCTTGAGTTGAAAAAGCTTTTTATCCTGGGATGCCACGATATGATAAAATTTGTCCTGGGGGACGTAAATGTATGGGACGTCTTCCTGCCGCCTGTAAAGGAAGTGGGAGAGGATCATCCGGTTTGCGGCCCTATGGCCGATGATCATGATATTCTTTGAATTATTGCTCAGGTAGAGCGCCTTTTTTATCCCCCGGTCTATCCGTCTTTTCATGGAGGCGTAACCCTCTCCTCCAGGATAACTGTAATTGTACTTGTCCTCTTTTCTCGCCAGGGCCACGTGGGGCATCCTCTCCCTGATCTCTTCATAACTCATGCATTCACACTCTCCGCTGTCGATTTCGTTGAACTCTTCCAGGGGAATAATGGCGCATTTTTCCTGGAGCGCCTTGATGGGTACAGCGGTCTGGATGGTCCTTTTCTTTTCACTGGTGAATATCACGGGCAACTTCTTCTTGCTGAAATATTCCGCCAGGGCCCGTGCCTGGGCCTTCCCGTTTTCCGTGAGGGCGGAATCTCCTCCAATTCTGTTTTCCAGGTTGAAAAATGTCTCTCCATGCCGCACGAGATAGAGGTTCTTGACCGTATCGGTCACCAAGAAATCCCGAATCCTGTCATAGTAGGGTATCTCGTCCACGAGTTCTTCTTTTCGTATGCGGTTGTTCAACGAATCCAGCTTTATGAAATTTCGTTCGCTTTCAAGCGGCGTATAAATGGATTGATAATAAGAAATCCTACCTTTGAAACTCTGGATGGCCGATTCGCGAGATAAATGGGCGAATTCGGGAAGGGTAATCTTTCTCTGGATGCTGGCCTTGAGAATTTTCTTGTCTTCATTTATGCATTCGATGAACAGGACCGGATAATCGGTTAGCATGGAAATGATCTTCTTGCGTCTTTCAAGGCTCACATTTGTCGCATCGAAGATCGCGACCTGCCCGTTTTTCCCAAGGTAATTTCTGGCGCGTTTCAAATTCATGATGGCAATCTTTTCTCTGATGGCCACCCCCTCTTTGTATTTCGGATCATAAAAACCGGCATGGGAGGTGTCCTTCAGAGACAGCTTTCTCCTCAGATCACCATTGTTAAAGACCTTTGTTCGAATGCCGTCCTGGTTCAGATGTTCCTTGAGCTTGGTGGCGATAGTGGATTTCCCGCGCGCGGGCAGACCGACCATGACAATATAGAGTTTCTTCTTTTCCATAGTTCCTTTTGTTTGCTGATGCCATAGATCCGAGAATCAGAATGGCAGGGATTCGATTCTCCTTGAACTTTTTCCTGAAGAGTTTATAATATTCCTGAAAAGCGCGAAAGGCAATAGTTCCTTTCACAAATGGCGGAATGTTCAGGGGACATGGGTAACATGCTTAATTAATTATTGATAATGAATAGGTTATGAAAAGGAGAAAATAATGGCTCAAGCTTCCGTAACAAGATCCAGCTCTGAAATCCTGGTGAATGCTTTTGTTAGGAGTGTCTATAACTGGATGGCGGTGGGTCTCTTTCTCACAGGAGTGGTCTCTTTCTATGTGGCAAGCAGCGAAACCATCATGCGGTTTATCTTTGGAAACTCCATGGTTTTCTTTATCCTCATCTTGGCCGAACTGGGCCTGGTTTTTTCCATCTCGGGAATGATTAACAAGATAAGCGCCGGCACGGCCACATCTTTGTTTGTGCTGTACTCGGCATTGAACGGGGTGACCCTTTCCTTCATCTTTTTAGCCTATACCAGTACTTCCATTGCCAGCACATTTTTTATCTGCGGGGGGACATTCGTGGCCTGCAGCATCTACGGATGGACTACAAAAAAAGACCTTACTTCCATAGGAGGTTTCCTGATGATGGGCCTTATCGGCATTATCATCGCCTCCCTTGTGAATATCTTTATCCGAAGCAGCGCCATGAACATGATCATCAGTTATATCGGAGTGATTGTCTTTGTTGGTCTGACGGCCTACGATACGCAGAAGCTAAAAAATATGGCCATAACCCAGCCGGCGGGGGCGGATGAGGCGGTTGTGAGAAAAGGGGCTATCCTGGGAGCACTTTCCCTGTATCTTGATTTTATCAATTTGTTCCTCATGTTGCTGAGAATTTTTGGACAGGGTCGCGATTAGACCGCAAAAGTTTTTAAAAATTTGAACCTGTTGGACCAAAATGATGAAAAAACCCCTGACGACATCCGCTCTCCAGGGGTTTTTTTATGAGTATATCCATGATGATGGGACCTTCCTATATGCAGGAAAAGGGTTGTCACAATATCAATTTTGTCACGCCCTCGCACCTGGTCCCGCAAATCCTGGAGGCCCTGGTTCCAGCTGTGGAAAAAGGACTCAACGTGCCGCCGGTTAACCGCCAGCGAATATGCCGATGCGCGGAAGGCCGCCGTAACCGCGGGTCTGACACGATTGGATGAAAGAGACAGAATACGGATACGGTTCGGGGTGTGACGGATCTGTTTGGACTGAAAGGGGTCCCTTAAAAACCGTGGAGGCTTCCGAGAAAATTTTTGTGATAGGGGATATTCACGGGTGCCTGGGCATGCTTAACAGGCTGCTGGAAAAGATCCCCTGGCGACCCGGGGAAGACACGCTTGTCTTTGTAGGAGATTATATCGATCGCGGAAAATATCCCAAAAAGGTTGTTGATTTGCTTGTTAATTTAGACAGACATTATCCGTACCTGCACTGTCTGAAAGGGAATCATGAAGCTATGCTCCTGGATTATCTTTCAGGTGTAAACCGGGATCTTTACCTCGCCAATCAGGGATACACTACGCTGCGAAGCTATTCCAGGGATTCCCGGAATTTTGAAGGAGAAAAGATACCTCCCGAACACGGGGAGTTTTTCCGCTCTCTGAAGCCCTATCTGGAAATGGACGATTACTATTTCGTGCACGCCGGTTTCCGGCCCGGAATAGCCGTGCATCGCCAGAGTGAGGAAGATCTGCTTTGGATCAGGGAGCCTTTTATCTCCAGCCCTTACGATTTTGGCAAAAAGGTGATTTTCGGGCACACCCCTTTTGCGGAGCCCCTGATCATGAAAAATAAGATTGGAATCGATACAGGGGCTGTTTTCGGGAACAAGCTCACGTGCGTTGAGTTGCCGGACGAGCGATTCTATTCCGTCAAAGCCTGAATTTGGTCTTTACGACCGCTTATGAAACCTTCGGCAATTTGAACGTCCGTCTTACTTCCGATGTAGAGGGGCACTCTCTGGTGCAGGTGTTCCGGGTCAATTGCCAGGATAGGCCCTTCTCCATTACTGGCGTAGCCGCCTGCTTCACTGACGACCAGAGCGAGAGGATTCGCTTCCACCATAAGGCGTAGTTTCCCCGTTGATTTCTTGGGATCTTTATTGTCGGCCGGATACATGAAAATCCCCCCCTTGAGGAGGTTTCTGTGAAAATCGGCGACCAGACTTCCTACATAACGGGAGGTATACGGTCTGGCCGTGGTTTTGTCTCTGTCCTTGAAATAATTAACCATTGCCCTGGTTTTATCGTCCCAGTACTCGTAGTTGCCCTCGTTCACGCTGTAAATCTTCCCTTTTTCAGGGATACGTATGTTCTCGTGGGAAAGGAGAAATTCTCCCACGCTGGGGTACAGGGTGAATCCATGGACTCCGGTTCCTTTTCCGGTGGTGTAAACCATCATCGTGCTTGAGCCGTAAATGAAATATCCGGCCGCCACCTGGTTGGTTCCGGGTTGCAGGACATCACTGCGCAGCATGTCGATATCCGTCTCGTCGCTCCTCTTTTTGTAGATCCCGAAGATGGTGCCTATGCTTACATTCACATCGATGTTGGATGATCCATCCAGGGGGTCAAACACGAGGATGTAGTTCCCCTTGGGGTATTTGGAGGGGATCTCGATCAGGTCGGCATTCTCTTCCGAGCCCATGCAGCACAGTTCCCCTATATGCTGCATACGCTCAATGATGACATTATTGGCGAATACATCGAGCTTCTGGACCTGTTCATCCTGAACATTGACTTTGCCTGTTCCTCCTAAAATGTCGGCAAGTCCGGCCTTATTCACCTCCCTCGATATGACCTTGGCTGCCACGATGAGTTCGTTGAGCAGGGTGGTGAAAGCACCGGTTGCCTTAGGATTTTCCCTTTGCTGGGCTAGAATATGTTGTGTAACCGTAATCCCTACGCCTTTTCTATTCATCGATGATCCTCCCGTTTAGTATTTCAAAAGATTGTCCCAAAATTCAGGATCTTCATCTTTCCAGTTAGGTCCGAATCTCCTGTCGCAAAATCCACTCAGCCTCTCATACCATTTACTCCATATGTTTCTTTTCTTGTCGATGGCTTCAAAAACGTCCGCCAGGTAAATGTCGATATTGCTCATTTCATCCTTTGGAACGTAGTAAGAAGCCCCGCCTTCAAAAGATTTTTTCAAATTCTCCTGAGAAAGGGCGTGCGCCGTGAGCATGAGTGCGGGGACGCCTTTCTTGTTTGCAAGTTCAAGCAGTTCATAGCCTCGGACACCCATAATGTCCAAAACAGCCGCACTGTAAGCGTTCGATTCGAGAAGATTTTTTGCTTCTTCATAGCTCAATGCCGTATCAATTTTACACATTTCCAAGTGTTCGACCAAAAAATCAAGGATATCCTTTTCGTCGTCCACTACCAGAATACGTTTTCCTCGCAAGATTTTTTCAGGGTTCATTTTCACCTCCCGGATAGGGTTGATTTTGTAATTGAAGAATATTTTCCCTGTACTCAAGTCGGTAGATTTCGGCCAGCGTCAGGAATGTGGTAATGATGAGAGGGCCGTAAATTAGTCCAAGGATGCCGAAAAGCTTGATCCCTCCGATGATTCCGAAGAATACCAGGAGCGAGTTCATCTTCGTCCCCTGGCTGATCAATTTCGGCCGGATCAGGTTCTCCGTGATCAGACTGTAGAAAAGGTTGTATGCCAGGTAGCCCATGGCAAGCCCTGTCTTTCCGTGCAGCAGGATCAGGCCCGTGGCCGGAAGAAAAACGGAAGCCGACCCGATGATGGGGATGAAGGTCATCAGACTGATGACGGTTCCCCAGAGAAAAGGCGAGCCCAAATCAAAAATGAAAAAACCGAATCCGCCCAAAATTCCCTGGATAATGCCGGAAAGCCCACTTCCCAGAATAATGGCTTTTCCCATGTCCTGGAATTTTGCGGTTACCTTTTCAAGCTGCTCTTTTGGAATGGGGATGAGCTGAATCAGGTAGTCTTTCAGCCTGTCCCCCTCCGTGAACAGATAGTACATGGTCAACATCATCAGGAAAAAACTGACGATGAGATTGAACAGGTTGGAAGCGATGGAAGTAAGCTGGTTGTAGAGAAAAAGGCCGACCCCCTTGCCAACGGTCGTGGCAAGTTCTTCTATGGAGTCGGGGGTTATCTTGAGTCCCGTGAGCAGACTGATCTTTTTAAGCCGGTCATTCCATACCGGATCGTTCTCCAGCACGTGCTGCAGCTTAGCCATGGAAACATTGCTGCTCGTCCTCTTGTAAAGGTCAAACGCCTCATTGGTGAGGGTTCCCACGAACCAGCTGGCGGGGACCACGAGAAAAATAACTATCACCAGAATTACGGCGAGGGAGGCCACCTGTCTGCGCTCTCGAAAAAGCTTCTTCACCCAGACGTACATGGGGTGAAAGACGCTTGAGAGGAGAAGGGCCAGCACGATTGCAGAGGCATAAGGCCAGAACAATTGGACGATCAAGGCCAGGGACAGCAACAGGAAAATAAGAAAAAGAGTGGCCCCGTGATGCTTATCCATGTTCATTCCCCTTCAAAAAAGTATAGCGAGGAGCGGGTGCAAAGTCAAAAAAAGGGCGGTTGAAACATATTCTATTCAAATTCCATGGCAACCACATACGGATCTGGAATCCATTCCTTGAGACTCCATTCTGCCAGGATTCGTGAATAGGATACTTTTAGACCTTAAAAGTCTTATAAGGCTTCTATTTTGGCCCCTTTTTCCATCTCCTTCTCTTTAATGGCATAGAGAGCATCAAGCATAGCCACCTGAAAAGATCCGGGTCCCGTGGCCGTGATGGCTGCTTTTTCTCCCGCCAGACCTAAGTACGAGAGGGCCGTTGTTGCCGCGTGAGCCGAATTTTTGTCAACGGCCAGGAAGGCGCCTACCAGTGCCGAAGCCGTACAGCCTGTGCCTGTCACCATTGCCATGAGTTCATGCCCATTTGAAACCCTGTAAACTCCGGTCCCATCCGTAATGAGATCGACTTGTCCCGTAATGGCCAGAGTCGTGCGGAAATGTTTCGCCAGACCCACGGCAATATCCGCGACATCTTCTACCTTGTGAACCGAGTCCACCCCTTTTGTTCCGGATTTCGTTTCGGCAAGGGAAAGCACTTCGGAAGCATTTCCCCGAATGACCGATATGGCGACTTCCTCCACGATTCGCCTGGCCGATCTGGTGCGAAGGGTGGTGGCGCCCGATCCCACCGGATCAAGGACTACCGGTATGCCCAATTGATACGCCTTTTTCCCTGCTACGAGCATGGCATCAATCCAGGCGGGGGTAAGGGTTCCAATATTGAGCACCAGCGCGCCCGCCATGGATACCATTTCCTCCACTTCCTCCATGGCATGGGCCATTACGGGGGAGGCGCCGGAGCAAAGAAGTGCATTGGCGGTATAATTCATGACCACATAGTTCGTGATATTATGGATCAGCGGCCTTGTTTCCCGTAGCTTCTGCAGATTCAGAGCCGCTTTCAGTGCTAAAGACACGTTGGACATGGAGAAGACTCCTGTTTCACTTCGCAAAATGATCCCAGCCCGATGGGTTCAGAGGCTGCCTGGTTCCGTCTTGTTGAACCAGTTCCATCGTGTTCGGATCCGGGGTGATGGTTCCTATCTGTTTCGCCGGGACGCTTCGCGTTTCGGAGATCAGCCGGCAGAGGGTTTGCGCATCCCGGGGCAAACAGGTGATGATGAGTTCATAATCATCACTGTCCGACAGCACGAAATCCAGCGGGTCACACCCCATTTGCGAGCAGGCCTGTCGGAGCGCTCGGCTTACGGGAAGTTGTTCCTGATACAGCAATGCCCCAACCCCGCTTTCCTTGCAGATATGGCCCAGGTCGCCGAGGAGGCCGTCGCTGACATCTATCATTGCCGTGGCAAGTCCGGACCGGGCTATTTCCTCCCCTTCCATGGCCCGGTGGGAAGGCCGGTTGTATGCTCGAACAAGGGGATGTTCGTTCAGATCCTCTTTCGGAGAAGACTGATTCAAGAGCCTCAGCCCCGCCGCGGATTGCCCCGGGAATCCCGTGACCAGGATTGTGTTTCCTTCTTTTGCAGTGGAGCGCCTGACCATTTTGCCCGACTCCACTTGGCCGATGACGGTAATGTCGATAAATATCGGTCCTTCGGATCGGGTCAGATTTCCCCCGATGATGGCGGCGCGAAACGGGTTGAGTTCCGAGGTAAATCCCCGGTACATATCCAGTACATGGGAGACGAGTGTTTCCTTTTTGAGTCCCAGCGATACGAGCGCGTAAAGAGGATGTCCCCCCATGGCGCCCACATCACTGATATTCAGGGTCATGGCCCGACGTCCCAGGTCAAAAGGCGAGATCCGACCAGGCAGAAAATGTCTCCCCTCTACGATGCAGTCGCAGGTCAGCAGAATTTCGTGCCCTGGTTGCGGATGGAAAGCGGCACAATCGTCTCCAATGCCAAGAGTGCCGTTGGGCAGGGCGATCCCTTCTTTCAACAGGATGTTATTTATCCTGTCTATCAGCTCGAATTCTCCAATGTCTCCAATCGTTTGATCCATTTATTTACAGTGCTGACCGCACGATTTTGTTTAGTGCGGCAGTGGATACTTTCGGGTTCTTTTTACAGCAGACCGCGGAGATGACCGCGATTCCCTTCGCGCCTGCCCGCAGCACATCAGCCGCGTTTTCTTCGTCCACGCCGCCGATGGCGATGATCGGCAAAGGAATTCTTTCAGCAATGGCTCGAACGAGATCCAGCCCTCCGGCAGGTCCGGCATCGATCTTTGAGCTGGTGGCGAAAACAGGACCTACTCCCACATAATCGGCGCCGCCGTCAAAGCAGAGCATTGCCTCCTCAAGAGTCCCGGCGGAACCGCCGATGATCTTGTCCTTTCCGAGAAGCCTTCGAGCCAGTGAAAGGGGAAAGTCATCCTGTCCCAGATGAACGCCGTCCGCCTCGGAAGCCATGGCGACATCTATGCGATCATTTACAATAAAAAGAATATCTTTTTCGGCGCAAAGCCGTTTTATTTGAGAAGCGATGGAAATCATTTCCCTTGTGGCGCCGTCCTTCTGTCGGAACTGAATGACATCCGCCCCGCCTTCAATGGCCATTCGTGCCAGTTCTACATGGGAAAACCGGTCTTGCACCACCACGTCCGTGAGTATGTGAAGTCCTCTTGTTTCTTTTTTCATATGTGCAACCCGTTTCTTCCCCGAGGGTTCTTTCCTCACGCCATTACTCCAAAAAAGATGAGGAATAGAGTCTGTCATAAACACCGTTGCACTGTAGCAGATACGGCATTCCATGGGAAGGAAATTAAGCAAGGAAGGCATAAGAGGACTTGAAAAAGCAAAACATTTTCATTACACTCCGGCATCGTTAAAGCGTTCAATGTCTACGCCCGTAAACGGAATGCAATCGCGAGAAGGACCGGAGGACGGGCGAAAGGGAAAAATGTCGATGGAAATTGTTGTTATAGATGGATATACCATGAGCAGGGATGACCTGCCTTGGGACAAGATCGAAAAGCTGGGAAACCTGACGGTATACGACCGCATGGAAACGGGCGCCGTTGTTGAGGCGGCTGAAAAGGCCGATATCATGCTCGTGAACAAGGTGAACATTCCCCGCGAAACCATAAAGCAGCTGTCGCGACTGAAGTTCATCTCCGTAACGGCCACAGGGTATGATATTGTGGATATCGAAGCCGCGGCAAGAAGAGGCATTCCGGTTTCCAACGTCCCCGTTTACGGAACGGACTCTGTAGCACAGTTTGTCTTTGCCTTTGTCCTGGATTTCTGCAACCAAATCACCGTGCACGATCGCGCGGTGAAGGCCGGTGAATGGGCGGCGGCGAAGGATTGGTGCTTCTGGAAAACGCCTCAGACGCTGCTGGCCGGCAAGAAAATGGGGATCGTTGGATTCGGTCGCATCGGACGTCGCGTAGGGGAACTGGCCCATGCGTTTGGAATGGAAGTCCTGGCATACGGTCCCCGCGGGGGAGCTTTGCCTGATTACGATCATTTCAGTTGGAAGACTCTTCCGGAGCTTTTCGGAGAGTCGGACATCGTTACCCTGCACTGTCCGCAGACCGCGGAAAACGCAAAGTTTGTAAACGGCGAATTGATCAGCAAAATGAAAGCAAGCGCTCTCCTCATCAATACGTCCAGGGGAGGGCTCATTGATGAACAGGCTTTGTCTTTGGCATTGAATAGGGGGGATATTGGGGGGGCAGGGGTGGATGTGGCCTCCATTGAGCCCATCAGGAAAGAAAATCCCCTTTTAAAGGCCAAAAATATCCGCATTACGCCGCATATTGCGTGGAGTGCTTTGGAGGCAAGAAAGAACCTGATGGATGTCACGGTGGAAAACATAGAGGCGTTTCTCGCGGGAAACCCCATTCATGTGGTGAATGCCCATCTCCTGTAGGAACCTGCTATTCATACCGCAATTGCCATTCACATAGTCTCTGAACTTTTCGTGCTGCCCTCTCTGAGAATTTTATACAGGTTGGTGAACATCTGGGTATAAAAGGCATTCCAGGCCAGAGCCATGTCCTTGTCTCCTTCGAGAAGAGCACTGATCGCCTTCAATTTTGCATCGGCCTGCTCAATAACTGTAGAGACCAGAGCACCTATTTCTCTCCCCGTATCATCGCCATAGCACCCAATTTGTGTTTTTAATAGTTAAAGTCTTTTTCCATTTGGGTTAATATATGGTTGACATGACCAACATGGTGACTTACAATAAGGTCATGATAAGTTTAAACATAAATGAAATAAAAACTCATTTTTCGAGCTTCCTTGCAAAAGTAAGCAATGGAGAAACCGTGATAGTCTGTAAACGGAATGTGCCTATTGCTGAAATAAAACCGATTGCGGCACTTCCGAATAAGAAACGTCCAATTGGTCTGGCTGGAAAAGAATATCCTGACTTTAAAGTTAGCGACGCTTTTTTTGAACCTCTCCCGGACGACATTGTTGCTGCTTTTAATGGTGAGGGCTCGTGAAACTCTTACTCGACACATGCACTTTTCTCTGGTTGACGAAGGGTCGTGAAGAGCTGTCACCTAAGGCAGTTGAAGCTTTTAGCGATCCGAAAAATGAAGTCTATCTAAGTTCTGTCTCTGCTTGGGAAATCAATGTTAAATATCTTTTAGGCAAATTGTCCCTTCCGCTCTCACCTGATAAATTTGTTCCCAAAGAGCGAAAAAGGCACATGATCACGCCGTTAGACTTATCAGAACAAGATACTTTTCACCTACTTAAGCTACCTGGTCCCCACAAAGATCCCTTTGACCGTATGCTTGTATGTCAGGCTATTGAACATTCTTTAACAATTCTTACCCCTGATCCTTTTGTTACACAATACCCAATTCGTTCTCTCTGGTAGCCTTTATAAAATCGTAAAGCGTAAAGCGGGACGCTCTTCAACAATTCAATAAATTTTTTAAACCGGTTATGGATTTCAGGATGCCAACTATTCTCGATGTGGGTCATGGGCATAGGCGCTGATAGAGATTGGATGCATGCGGACATCCTTTACCCCCGGCATCTCCTGGACCAGGGCTTTTATCTTATCGGTTAGCTCCGGCTCCACTGTCTCGTTGAATTTCACATCGACTGTCACGACTCCGTCATCGGCATGAACCTGAACCATGGGATAATCATGTACCAGCCTGGCCCTTATCCGGGCAGCTATGACCAGGTTGTCAAGCAACTTCCGCGATTCCGGGGTCGCTTTGAACTGTTCCATTTGTGCGGCCTGGCAGATGAGATAAGACGCATCGTCCACACTGAGTTTGTGGACGTGCAGTACCATGTCGTAGAGACTTGAATCCCAGGTATCCACTCCGAACAGTTGCTTGCTCCACTGTCGCCGCTCATGATCGTCCCGGTGCAGTTGCCTGATCGCTTGCTTCTTGTTCAACTGTTTGCGGGCCATCATCAAAGCCACCCTCTCGTCCATATCCGCCAGGATGCGCACCTTGAGCACGTGTGATACCCCGCGCAGGAAAAATTGGCCGGCCAAGCCGTGGTAAATCACATTGTCATTATGAACTTCTTCAAGAATAGCCGCGGCAATATAGGCCAGATAGCGCTCCTTGCCGTAGGTG
>JBBSAR010000071.1:0-12968 GCA_038252125.1 Desulfatiglandales bacterium | reverse complement strand
CATCTACTTCTTCAATTCGACCTTGCCATCCACTGATCTCAACGCCGAAGTCTGGATCAAGGATGCCGGATTTCACAACAACTGATTCTCCAACCTGAAGTGACATCATATAATTTCCTTCCTTGTGTTGCCGTACATAAAAGTCATGTGATACCTAAAAGATGCAATTAGCGGTTAGCTATTAGTCTTACATTATTAATAAGTTAGGGTGAAACTGGGTAGCATCGTAAAGTTAAAGGTCCAATCAAGGGAAAAATCATGTAAGCCTTTGATATTTTTTAAGCTAACGGCTAATTGCCAAAAGCTGATTGCGGCTTTTAGGTGATATATTTATTCCGCCTATTGCTATCGCGTAAAAATAAATGCAACTATTTGAAGTCGTGTTGGTTTTATGGCCTAAAAAGTTCCGAACCAGGGCGCGGCCGCTCAAAGATTTTGGGATGCCTTCAGGGCCTGCCTGGAGGAGAACCGGATACGGGCTGACGGTTCGCCCTTTTATAGGGAAGGGGGTCTCGCCCTCATGGCCGGTTTGATGTATGGGAATCATAATCTGCCTGTCGCTGTTCTACTGTCCCGGGAGAACATGCACCGAGATGCCCTGCTGATTACTCCTCACTTTCTCTTTTTCCGGTTCCGATTGTCAAGTTATGATATTGTGGCGTACAAGACAACGAAAACCTGTTTTGTGGTAAATATTGACAAGTAACAAAGGCTCATATATGCATGGAAAAACTTTGCGCATAAAACTGGGAGGAAAGGATATTATGAGGAAAGCGATTATCATCCTGGCCCTGTTGGTCACGGTGCTGTTTGGCTACGGGTGTTCGGACAAGGCACGGGAACTCTATGAGACTGCCCAATTTGAGGAGCTGCAGAAAAACAAACCACACGCCGTGAAACTCTATCGGGAGATCATCAATGAATACCCGGAAAGCGAATATGCCACCCGCGCCCGGGAGCAGTTGGAGAAACTCGAAACGGAGAAGTAGCGGTTCCTTTCATAAAAAGGGTCGGCGGTCATAAGCCGAATGGCTGCGGCGCCCATTCCGGGCTTGCAAAATCCAAGATCGTGACTTATATGGAATGCACGGAGACACGAGGAAGGAAATGAAATTCAGAGATACGGAAAGATTACCCTGTGACGTCCTCGTTATCGGAGGAGGAGGCGCGGGTCTGAGGTCCGCCATTGAGGCCAGGGAAGCCGGCGCCGATGTGATCCTTGTTTCAAAAAGCAGGGTGGGGCACGCCAACAACACCTTTATCGCCAAGGCCGTGATCGCGGCTTCCGGTTTCGGCGATCTGGATGACGGGAGTGAAGTGCACCTGAAAGATACCGTGGAGGGTGGACGCTTTCTCAATGATCAGGACCTGGTGTCGTTGATGGCCGGGGATGCGAGAGAAGAGATCCTTTTCCTGGAAAGATGCGGGATTGTCTTTGCGAAAAAAGAAGGCCGTTTTGAGGTTAGCTATATAGCGGGACATCATTACCCCAGGCATGTTCGCGGGGAAAATCGAACGGGGGGCGACCTCGTTTTGCCTCTGAAGAGGCATGCGAAAAAGATCGGTGTCCGGTTCGCTGACAGGGTTTTTGTGACCAGGCTTTTGTCATCGGGCGATCGGATCGTGGGGGCAACAGGGATTTCCGACGACGGACGCTTTCTGGTTTTTAACGCCCGGGCCGTCATCCTGACGACCGGTGGATTCGGTCAGGCCTACCTGCATACGAACAATGCCGCGGGCATCACGGGGGATGGTCATGCCCTTGCCTTTGATCTTGGCGTGGGTTTGAAAGATATGGAATTTGTGCAGTTTTATCCTACCGCCCTGGGCAGTTTTGGTAACAGACTCATTCTTTATGAAGCCCTTGTCCTTGCCGCGGGCGCCGTTTTGAGGAATGCATCGGGAGAGGATATTGCTGTAAAACATGGGCTGACCGATGTCATGTCTCTCACGCGAGACCGGCTCAGTCGGGCTATCATGACGGAAATTTTAGAGGGCAGGGGGGTGGATGGTGGAGTGACGATGGATCTTTCGGCGATCCCGCCGGAACGGCTGAGTCCTTTGGCTTCCTTTCTTCCTGCAACCTGGTCGCCTGATCAAAAGACGCTTTCCGTTTCTCCCACGACGCACTTCTGTATGGGGGGCGTCTGTATCGACAGGAATGCGGAAACTTCCTGCTCCGGTCTTTTTGCGGCGGGAGAGGTGTGTGCCGGCATGCACGGCGCCAACCGGCTTGGCGGAAATGCCCTTTGCGAGGTGTTTACCTTTGGAGGCATAGCAGGGAAAAATGCCGCCGGGAAAGCCGGAGCAGCAGGCCTGGCGGAAGTTTCGAAGGAAGAGGCGGCCCTTGAAAAATCCCGATTGGAATCCTTCTTTTGCGAGGAGGGAGAGAAGCCAAAATCGTTGCGGCGCTCCTTGAAGGAGAAGCTGTGGCGAAAAGCAGGCATTCTTCGGGATAAAGAAGGCCTGATGGAGGTTTTGACGGGCCTGGAAAATATGAAATCGGCCCCTGTTGCCATAGAAAGCATGGACGATCTCATCGGATTTCTGGAGTTCAAAAACATGTGTCTGAGCGCGGAGGTTGTCTGCCGGGCGGCCCTGTTGAGAACCGAGAGCAGGGGGTCCCATTATCGAACGGATTATCCTGAAGAAGACAACAACAATTGGCTCCGAAATATTGTTTTTCAGAAAAGAGATGGGGCGCTAACCTGGGAATCCATTCCGGTAAAAGCAGGCCCCATAGCGATAAAATAGAGAAGACGGAATTCAGCAATATAGAGAATAAAAGAGCGAGGGGCAAATTGATCAAGAAATCGGTTATGGAAAGATGGAGCATAGAAGACTCCGCGGAATTGTACCATATTCGAAACTGGGGCAATGGCTATTTCGATATCTCGGATGATGGGTGCGTGGTGATCCGTCCGGTTCCGGGCAACAAGGATGTGACGGTTAATCTGTTTCATGTCCTGTCGGGAATCATCGACCGCGGTTACGATATGCCGGTTCTCCTTCGAATCGAAAACATCCTGGATTCGCAAATCAGCGAATTGAACAACAGTTTTTCTGCCGCCATTAAGAAATTCGGATACCAGGGTGAATATCGAGGCGTCTATCCGATCAAGGTGAACCAGCAGCAGCAGGTGGTGGAAGCCATTACCAAATTCGGAGCGCGGTATCACCATGGCCTTGAAGCGGGCAGCAAGGCGGAGCTGATCGCCGCGCTTTCTCTGCTTACGGATAAGGAAGCCTGTCTGATCTGCAACGGTTACAAAGACCAGGAGTTTGTGGACCTGGGTCTGTATGCCAGGAAAATGGGATTCAAATGTTTTTTCGTGATTGAGATGCCCGGTGAGCTGGACCTGGTTATCGAACGCGCTAAGAAGATGGATATTCGTCCTCTGATCGGCTTTCGCATGAAGGTATCCACCCAGGCGGGCGGTCACTGGATGGAAAGCGGGGGGGACCGGAGCATTTTCGGGCTGAGCCTCACGCAGATCATAGAGGGAGTCGAAAAACTGAAAGAAAACGGGATGCTGGACTGTCTGAAGTTGCTTCATTATCATCTGGGTTCCCAGATTCCCAATATCCGCGACATCCGTGCCGCCGTCATGGAGGCCTGTCACGTGTATACGGGGCTGGTTGATGAAGGGGCGCCCATGCAGTATTTCGATCTCGGCGGCGGACTGGCCGTCGATTATGACGGCTCCCACACCAACTATATGAGCAGCAGGAATTATTCCCTGGATGAATACTGCGCGGATATTATTGAGGCCATTATGGCCATCATGGATGAGGAACACACCCCCCATCCCACCATTATTACCGAGGCCGGCCGCGCAACCGTGGCTTACTATTCCGTATTGCTGTTCAATGTGTTGGACAAGAGCCGATTTGAACGGTATCCGCTGCCGGAAAAGCTGCCTCCGGAAACCAACGAGATGATTGTGAACCTTTTTGATGCCCTCAATGGCCTGAGTCTCAAGAATACCCAGGAATGTTACAATGATGCCATCTACTACAGGGATCAGATCCGGCAATTGTTCAAAGTAGGCGAAATTTCCCTGAGAGAGCGGGCGCTGGCGGAAAAGATTTTCTGGCGTCTCGTAAAGGAGATCGGAGAAAATATCTCCCAGCTTAAGTTTGTTCCAAAGGATCTCGAAGACATTCCGGTTGCCCTGGCCGATACCTACTACGGAAATTTTTCTGTTTTCCAGTCCCTGCCCGATGCCTGGGCTATTGAACATCTTTTCCCGATCATGCCGGTTCACCGGTTGAACGAGATGCCTTCAACCCATGCCACGTTAGCCGATATCACCTGCGACAGCGACGGCAAGATTGATCGGTTCATCGATATTCACGGGGTTCGCAAAGTGCTGCCTCTCCATGAACTCAATCCGGATGAAGAGTATTATCTCGGTGTGTTTCTGGTGGGCGCCTACCAGGAAACGTTGGGGGATCTGCACAACCTTTTTGGAGACACGAATGTGGTCACCATACGGATACTGGAGGACGGACAGTACAGCATCGTCCGCGAGCTTCAGGGGGATTCCGTGGCGGATGTGCTTACGTATGTGGAATACAGTCCGAAGAATATGCTGAACCGGTTTCTCAAGACGGCCGAGATGGCGGTCAGTAGCGGAAGCATCACGCCGCAGGAGCGACGCAATATCATGAAAGCCTTCGAAAAAGGCCTTAGAGGATACACCTATTTCCAGCGATAATGAGGAGTGAAACATGGGGACAGTGCTGATTATCGGGGCAGGAGGGGTAGGGCAGGTGGTTGCCCACAAATGCGCCCAGGTTCCGGAAGTGTTTTCCGAGATATGCCTGGCAAGCCGAACGCTGGAAAAATGCGAGAAAATTGCGGCGCAGTTGCCGCGACCGATTCAAACGGCTCGGGTGGATGCGGACAATGTGCCTGAACTGGTTGCGTTGATCCGTTCCGTAAAACCCGATCTCCTCATCAACGTGGCGCTTCCCTATCAGGACCTGCATATCATGGACGCCTGCCTGGAGACGGGGGTCGATTATCTGGATACGGCCAATTACGAGCCACCCGACGAGGCCCGATTCTGTTATCGATGGCAATGGGACTACCAGGAACGTTTCAGGGAACGGGGAATCATGGCTCTTCTGGGAAGCGGTTTCGATCCGGGGGTGACCAATGTCTTCTGCGCTTGGGCCAAGAAAAACCATTTCGACACCATCGAAGAACTGGATATCATCGACTGCAACGCGGGTGACCACGGGCAACCCTTTGCCACCAACTTCAATCCGGAAATCAACATTCGGGAGGTGACCGCGAAGGGACGGTTCTTTGAAGAAGGGAAATGGGTGGAGACGGCGCCACTGTCGGTTTCCAGGGAATTCGATTTTCCGGAAGGGATCGGCTCCCGGAAGATCTACCTCATGTATCACGAGGAACTGGAATCACTTACCTTGCACATTCCTGAAATTCGGCAGGCCCGATTCTGGATGACCTTTTCCGAGAATTATCTCAAGCACCTGGAGGTCCTCCAGAATGTGGGGATGACCAGGATCGATCCCGTGGAGTACAACGGGCACCGGATTGTTCCGCTCCAGTTCCTTAAAGCTCTGCTGCCCGATCCCGCATCCCTT
Organism: Desulfatiglandales bacterium; assembly: GCA_038252125.1. Classification (GTDB taxonomy): domain Bacteria; phylum Desulfobacterota; class DSM-4660; order Desulfatiglandales; family Desulfatiglandaceae; genus DUZB01. The sequence goes on along the minus strand of JBBSAR010000071.1, from coordinate 7,349 downwards.
GGCCCTTTGACAAAAGGGCGAACCTGTATCGGCTGCCTTATGAAAGGAACAAAGGACGGCAAACCGAAGGAATATTACATCTATAATATCTGCGATCACGAAAAGGCCTATGAGGAGGTCCGTTCCCAGGCCATTTCCTATACCACGGGGGTTCCGGCCATGATCGGCGCCATGATGGTCATGACAGGCGCGTGGCGGGGCAAGGGCGTCTTCAATATGGAGCAGTTCGACCCTGCGCCCTTCATGGAAAAACTGAACCAGCACGGGCTGCCATGGACCGAAATTATCCTGTAGGGCTGGATCTTGGCAGGGTATCTTCTCCCTGTTTCGTGGTGGACCAGGCCGCCCTTCGGAGAAACCTGAAGATTCTTGAGAATGTTCAGGAAAGGACGGAGTGCAGAATCCTCTTGGCCTTAAAGGGTTTTGCCATGTTCGCCGTCTTTCCGCTTTTGCGGAAAACCCTCCACGGAGTGTGCGCGAGCTCCCCCCACGAAGCCCGTCTGGGAAGGGAAGAATTCCAGCGGGAGGTGCATACCTTTGCCGCCGCTTACAGCCGGGAAGATATGGATGCCCTGCTGCGTTTTTCGGATGTGATTGTTTTCAACTCTTTTTCCCAGTGGCGACGTTTTAAACCGATTGCGGGAGCCGCGGAAAAGTCCCTGCGCTTCGGGATACGGGTCAATCCGGAGCATTCCGAGGGGAAGGTGCCAATTTACGATCCCTGCGCACCAGGCTCCCGGCTGGGGGTCCTTCGCCGGCACTTTGAAAGAGGCGCCCTTGACGGCATTTCCGGTCTCCACTTTCACACCTTATGCGAACACAATGCCGATGCCCTGGTGCGAACCCTGGCCGCCTTCGAGCGAAAATTCGGGGAATTCCTGCCTGCTATGAAATGGGTTAACTTCGGGGGAGGTCACCATATCACCAGGGCGGATTATGATGTGGATCTTTTGTGCCGCTCTATCCTGGATTTCAAGAGCCGATACCCGCTGCAGGTCTATCTGGAGCCGGGAGAAGCGGTTGCCCTGAACGCAGGCATTCTCGTGGCCTCGGTTCTGGATGTGATTCAGAACGACATGCCCATTGCCATTTTGGACGTAAGCGTGCCCACCCATATGCCGGACGTGCTGGAGATGCCCTATAGGCCGGAAATTGTCGGCGCGGCCTTGCCCGGGAAGAAATTGCATACCTATCGCCTGGGGGGGATTTCCTGCCTGGCCGGGGATGTGGTAGGCGAGTATTCTTTTGATGAGCCGCTTCAAATAGGCCAAAAAATCGTTTTTCAGGATATGGCCCACTATTCCATGGTGAAGACCACCACGTTCAATGGCGTTCAGCTTCCCTCCATCGCCCTGTATGACGGCGATACTGATGAATTTGACGTAATTCGGGAATTCGGATACGACGACTACAGGGGCAGATTGTCATGAGCCACCCTCCCGATCAAGGAGAGAATAGGACGGCATTCCCCTCTTTTCTGGCTTCCGAACTGGGTGAACCAAACCCCGCGGATGCCCTTTTCCATGTGATCCCCGTTCCCTACGAGAAGACCGTCAGTTACGGAAAAGGAACCGGCGACGGTCCGGGCGCTATCCTGAAGGCCTCACAGCAACTGGAGCTTTACGACGGGTACGGCATTCCGGCTGAGAGGGGGATTCATACCTGGCCGGCCGTTGAGTGCGATGGTCCCCCCGAATCGGTTTTATCTCATCTTGGTCGCCTTGTGAGGGAATTGCATGGCCGGGGCAGGATTCCCATTGTCCTGGGGGGCGAGCATACAGTAACCGCAGGGGCCGTGTCCGGATTTGAGTCTCTGCCGGAGAGGGTGGGCGTCGTGCAGTTCGACGCGCACGCGGACCTGCGGCAGGAGTATGAAGGGACGATCCACAGCCATGCCTGTGCCATGCGCCGCGTGCTCGACAAGGGTTTTTCGCTGTTTCAGATCGGGGTCCGCAGTCTATCTTTTGAAGAAGAAATCTTTCGCAAGGATTTGGGGATTGGCCGGCTGGATGCTGTGGATGTTTTCCGTAAGGGCATTCCGGAATGCCTGCTTCCCGAAGACTTTCCCCGGAGTATCTATCTGACTATTGACGTGGACGTCTTTGATCCTTCGCTTATGCCATCCACCGGAACGCCGGAGCCGGGTGGTCTTCTCTGGTATCAGATGATCCAGATCCTGGAACAGGTGATTGCCCGAAGAAATGTGGTGGGTTTTGACGTAGTCGAGCTCGCCCCCATCGCCGGTTTCCACGCCCCCGACTTCACGGCTGCCAGGCTTATCTACAACCTGATGGGACTTATTATCCGAAACCGGGAGAATGACGGATGAGATTCCCTGCCCTACGGAATGATTGGCCACTATTGTTCTCAGACATACGGCTCTTTCTTAATCCCAAGGTGGCCGGAGCGATCTCCTTGGGCATTTCGGATGAATTGGTCGGGGCGGTGATCAAGGCCTGTATTGATTCAGATAGAACGCCCGGTCCCTATAATCGCCATTTCTCGACACTGGTCTAACAGGTTGCGACTGGCAGACCAATCCTTTACCATTTTCAAAAATATAAAAAGTCACTAATGATATAGGGATTGTTCACATTTGGATTAATAATCTGAAAAGGAGCCTACCACAAGATGTAGTGGTATTGAACATTCTGCAAAATGACAAATTCAATCTTGCTCGAATGAAATATTGAGCTCTTATGTCAATTCGGTAACCACCTGATGTATCAAGAAGTATTCACAACTTCCATTTCGTCCAGAAAATCGTGAGAGCCATGATTATCTTGACCCACGGTGCGCCCCTCTGAATGATGATATCACACTATTTGCTTTGGTTGACATAATAGCAGATAGACCCAAACTTTACGATAATTGCCCGCCGCCCAACTGGGATAAATCAGCCACGAGCCTTTCAGCTTTCAAACGAAAAAATATAACATCCTTCTGCCTGCTGAAACATAAAAATAGGCTTCAGGCGCTTGCTTTTTTCCTGGCTTCCGAGTTCAACGCAACAATGATAGGAACTCCTTCACTCAACCAAAAAGCTTTTCCAAAATATCTTTCAAATTTTTCTTGTCATAGGGCTTGGCCATGGCACCCAAGGCCTATAGGGCATGGAAGAGGTGCCCAAAAGCCATGCAGAAAATGTGTTGAAGCGGGGAACCAAGAAAGATCTGTTAACCTGGATCGACCCGGTTTAAGACCAATGGTTCATGGCGACCCCTGGGCTATAACTCTTGTTTCACGCGGTTCGAGGCATGTCGAACCATTTACCCTTGGGAATGACCTGTTTTTCCGGAGTATCGGCCACATAATGGGGCGACATGATCTGTTCGCCATTTTCATTGAATACGTCCTGAATGTTCCCTAACAGCGCGGAGAGGACCTCACTCCGTATTTCCGCTCTTGTGACCGCGGCGATCAGCTGATACTCCACATAGAAATCCGAGAGGCCTACCTGTCTAACATCAGGCGCGGGCTGTGAGAGAAGGTCCCGGGTTTTGCCTGCCGCCGTTAGCAGGAGCGCCTGAACCTTGCGCCATGGGGTTGTATAGCCTATAGTTATTGAGATGTGGATCATGACGCCGTTTTCCCCGGTCAGGCGCGTATAATTGATGGTGGTGTTTCCCACCAGAACGGCATTGGGGATATTTACTTCTTCTTTCCTGGCGGTGCGGATCTTCGTGGAGAGAATCCCAAGGTTAGTGACCACTCCCTCGGTTTCCCCTACCTTGATGAAGTCCCCCGGCCTGAAGGCCCGGGAGTACATGAGCACCAGGCCTCCCGCCGCCTGGTTGACGATGCTGGTGGTGCCAAGGGAGGCGATGAGCCCTGCAAAGAGGGTGACCCCTTTAAAGGCGGTGGTCCCGCTGCCCGGCAGATGGGGATAGGCCATGATAAGTGCAAAGAGCCACAGCATGACGATGATGATTCGGGATGTGGGCCTTGCAACTTCCGGGTCCAGCGCTATAAATTTCACACGACGTGCCTCCACGGCCTGGAAGAGACTCTTGACCAACCTTGAGAGGAGCCTTGTGCAGACGATAATGATCACAACGGTAAACAGGCTCGGCAAGGCTTTTATTGTACCCAGAACGATCGTTTCTATGGTGCCGGAGAGATAACTTCCGAGGCTTTCTCCCCATGAACGGGTGTAGGGGAAACATTTCAAGGAAAAAACAAGCCAGGAGTATGTGGCAAAAAGACCTATCGCCCACGTGACGCCCGTCAGCAGAAAATGGGTGACTTGGGTCAGGTGTTCCAGGATAGAAACCCCTTTGATCTCGACCTTCCCCACCCATCTTTTTTCCAGCTTTTCCGCCTTGGCCTCTGTCCACCGAGAGGCTCGGGCCAAGCACCAAAGGATTGCCGCGTAGAGAATGGTTGCCAGAAAAGTGTAAACGGCGGCCATCAGGTTATGACGAGGACTACGTCCTTCTTTTACCTCTTCGACCGCCAGGGTCAGGTTTTTCACAGCCTGGTTCACGACTTCCTGCCGGGTTTCCCCATAGGCCGGATTGGAGTCTTCGGGAGTGATCAGAAGGAGGTTTTGTTCACCGATAGAAATAACGATCCCTATAGCAATCTCTTTGCTGGTCACCTTACCGAGGTTTTTTCTCGAAAGGATTCTATTAATCCTTTCTTGGGCCAGTATCGCCCTTTGCTCCGGTTTCACGCCCATTAGGGTTCCATAGAAAAGGACGATGGGTCGATTGTGGATCATGACAATCCCCGGCGACGTCATCCCCCGGGAAATTCCCGGGGGAATATCCGAGTCTTCGCTGGGGGTCTGGTTGGTCTCCGCCCACCCCCACGGCATGGAAAGGACAATACAAAAAAACACCAAGGCCGCAGTCATTCCCTGGATGATTTGCCGTCTCATACGTACTCCTCCCTGTTTTCTATGGATCTCAAACCAATGCTATATAAAAGGATATCATGGTTGATGAGGGCTTTTCCAGTTTTCTTTGATAGGGATAACTTCTATTGTATACACGAGCGCCTAAAGGAAGAAGAAAGAGAAGAAATGGGTGGAAAGAAAGTACAAGGGCATGTTTTGATTTCTTCAGTATGCCCCAAAAAATCAGAACCATCAAAATCTGGGGATATGCCTTACGTATCGCTGTTGCTGTCAGCACCTCTGAAGTCACGATAGAAATTCTTACTACCACAACATGTGGCAGTCGGTCAATTTGCACTTTATACGATCGCTGGAAAACAATCCGTGCATCAATTTTCCCTTCAGACAGGCCAAGAAAATTCAACAATAGGACTGCTATCCTTCTCCATGATGCATCAGAGAAGAAGGTTCCAGTCAGGTAATTTTCCAGACCACCGAATTCAGCATCTGACAGAATCTTCATATAGAGACTATGATGGATTTCAGGTTGCAAGGAAGTTCCTCTTGGGTTAACAATTTAGGTGGAACCAATTTAAGAACCCTAAAAAAGGAGGAACTTCCCATGGCTTCTAAAGTAAAGAAATCCAACGTCAATTACAAAGGAAAAATGGTTAGCATCGGTATTGACATGCACAAAATATCCTGGAGAGTGACGGCCCTTGTTGAAGGGGATATCGCTCTGGCCATAACCCTTGCCAGGCCAAACTACGATGCTTTTAAGAAAATCATATCTCGTTTTAAAGGGAATCATTTACGCATCGTTTATGAAGCCGGCCCTGGTGGATTTGATCTGTACGACAAGCTTACCGAGGATGGAATTGAGTGTATTGTTACCCCGCCTTCTTTGATTCCAACGGAAAGCGGAAACAGGGTCAAAACCGACAAGAAAGACAGTTACAAACTGGCCAGACTTCTTGAGAGCGGCATGCTCAAGGAAGTATGGGTTCTTTCCCCGGAGGAAAGGGCTCATCGTCAGTTAGTGAGGACCCGGCGTCAGATTGTAAACCACCGATCAGATGTTATGCGTCAGATAAAAAGCCTTCTGCTCTTTAACAGCGTAGACATTCCCTTTAAAAGTACCCAGCATTGGAGAGGGGCATTCATGAATTGGCTATTGAAACTTGATCTCGGTTATGAATCCCTTAACAGATCACTAAAGGCACTGGTGGATCTTTTCAATTACCTCAGCGCCGAAAAGAAAAGAATCACGGAAGATATTCTTGAACTGGCCAAGGAAGAAAAGTATGCAAAACGGGTAGAATTGCTGGAGAGTATCCCTGGCATTGGTACTCTGAGCGCCATGGAGATTCTGGTTGAGATCCAAGATATCACCCGTTTCAAAACCGCTGATGAACTTGCAGCCTATCTTGGATTGACCCCCTCACAATATTCCAGTGGTGAGCAAATTCACATGGGGCACATTACGCATGCCGGTAACACTCGGGCAAGGACCACACTCGTTGAATCGTCGTGGCTTTTGATTGGAAAAGATCCGGAAATGAAACAGAAATATCAAAAAATCAAGGAGAGACGAGGCAGCAAAAGAGCCATTGTTGCAGTCGCAAGAAACCTCAGCGGTCGTATCAGAAGAATGCTTCTTGACCACGTACCTTATGAATTGAATTTCCAGAAAGCAGCTTGAGAATTCCCGTAACCATAAAACCAGAAGCATCGAAAATTGCTAAAGAGTCTTTTAAAAACTGTATGATTAGATTGTCCAGTTTGGAATAAAAACCCATTAAATTCAGGTGACCGTGTAAGTTTGCCTGTGGCCTTCATGTAAAGACCTCGTATATAGGATACGGCGCCTGATACCTTACAACGAGTAAATCTCTTGTGGCTTTCGACCACGAATAGCAGGCTGGGTAAAGGTATTCCATCTGAGTCAATTTAAAAAATGCAGAACCACTTATTGAGGAGTTTCAGGGTAACAACCCGCATTTTAGAGCCCTACGTTCCGACGAGCTACATACGTGCCCATTCTCACGCAGGGCTCTAAAATGCTAGCATTGGTCGATAATTGCCATTAATAAGATTAAAACAAAGAGGATTTCCCTAAAAAATGACTTGACTATCCACATAGCAGGAAAACTTCACTCTTGGTTTAACAGTCTGAAAAGGATTCAACCACAAGATGTAGTGGCTTTGAATAATGAGCAGGATGGCAAATCCGATCTCGCTCGGATGAGATACTGAGCTCATATGACAATGTTTGCGCTGGTTGTGATATAGCAGTGAACTCAGATTCACCAAGACCCAAAGCCCGCTGGAAATATCTTGATTTTAATAATGTCGAGCATCACCGGCCGGCCGTGACATCAGCATCGAAATTGGACCGGGGCAACCAAGTTGGGATAACCTCTGAAAACGCGCGCTTGTTCTCCAGTCAGGTGAATGCAATTGTTGTGTAATTTTATATAGATAATCTCTTTGATTAAGCCCACCATCT
>JBBSAR010000070.1:0-13239 GCA_038252125.1 Desulfatiglandales bacterium | reverse complement strand
CTTCTTTCTTGCCGTTTGCCATAACGCCGAAGACTTCAGGTTTGACCAGCTCCATTCCCACTCCTTCAAAAGGGTGTGAGAAGGACAGAAGCAGGGTAACGGTCCTCGAGTCCCCCTGCATGATCATACTGTCCGATGGGATGAGCATCCCGAAATGGGCCATGGCCGTATGCCCGGAGAATAAGCAGAATAATCCCACCGCAGAACCAAGCAACCATTTTTTCATCATGTTTCCTCCTTTTTTTCTATTGTTTAAAGTAGTTGATATAATACAACGTCTTTGTTGAGATGACCCGTTTGGTTTGAACCGAGGCTGCCCTACCTTCGTGACGGTCCCCAGGTTTACCTGCCGAAATAATGCAAAAAAAAGCCAAGAAGATGCTTCCGGGATACACTCGGAGAAGCCTTCTTGGCTTATATTATTTTATTGCGCAATCTCTTTTAAAAGTGCAATTTCTTATCGCACGAATGATGGGACATTCACTAAATGATCGAACCCTGCTTGTCAAGACCTTTTTTTTCGTGCCCGAGCCGTCAGTGCCTTATTCCTCAAAAACCGCATCATGGAACACAAGGAGATTTTTCCCAAATCGGCTATATTTTTAAATTTGACAAAGATACGGAACGCGCTCCGGCCCGGACCATTCATTTCAATGTGTTTTCAATTGACAGGGTCCTGTCTGAATTGTATAGCCTTTTTGAAACTACAATGATGAGAGACAGGATGGGGAAAATTCCACATGAAAATATTGCTTACCGGCGGAACAGGGCAGTTGGGCAGCGATTGCGAAAAGGTTCTTGGGGATCGTTTCCAGGTGATCTCCCCTGGGTCCAAAGACCTTGATATAACGGATGAGGCGGCGGTAGACCGAATGATGAAGGATGTGGCCCCGAACATCGTTGTCAACTGTGCTGCTTTCACAAGGGTAGATGACTGTGAAATAGAAAGGGAACCGGCCTGGAGAGTGAATGTGGAAGGGCCTAAAAATCTGGCGAAGGCCTCCCGGAATTTTAATGCAAAACTGATACACATTTCCACCGATTACGTATTTGACGGCCTCAAAAGAGTCCCTGATCCTTACGTGGAGACGGATAGAACAAATCCCCTCTCCTATTACGGTCTGACCAAACTGGAAGGGGAAAAGGCTATTGGTAAGATAACGGAAAACCATGCTATTTTACGAACCGCATGGGTGTATGGCATTGCCGGAAAAAACTTCTTGAAAACCATGTTGAAACTCGCTCTGAAAGATCCCCGAAAAGAGATAAAGGTAGTCAATGATCAGTTTGGCTCTCCTACCTGGTCGTTTCGATTGGCTCAACAGATGGAGAAAGTTATAATTGAAGACGGTCGGGGCACTTACCACGCAACCTCCGAGGGGTATTGCACCTGGCATCAACTGGCGATCGGTTTCCTCGAGAGGATGAAAATCACCCACTCCGTACTTCCGTGCACCACCGAGGAGTATCCCACGCCAGCAAAAAGGCCGACAAACTCCATTCTGGAGAATGTACGGTTGAAGGCATCCGGTTTACAAGTCATGAACGCCTGGGAAGAAGATCTGGATCAATTCGTCCTCCTGTATGGGGCGGATCTGCTTCATGAAACAAAGGAAGGGATGCCCTGACAACGGCTCGAGGGGATAGACACCCCTCTTTAAAAACGATCTTTTGATTACTATATTGTGGTTTGAGTTTGTAAAACAGGTGCTTAGACAACCCATGGAAAGCATCTCCGGACGGTCGTGTCAAATCAGGCAGCAGTCTGAGGGTCTTCCTGCCATGGAAAAGACAAACCGCCATAGCTGGAAATATTGCTGCCGGCACTTTTTCATTGAAAAAGTTTCGTTATTGTGGCTTACTGTAGTGTTTCGAGCATTACTGGTACATTTACAATGATTGGAAACGATAAGGAATCCATTCCTCACTGCAATCTAATAATGGTCCCTGATGACGCCGGATACGAAACCTGAATACAAAAACCGGGTCCGTCTTGGAGTGTGTCTGAGCATCCTCCTGACAAGCATTCTTACCCTGTATGGCTGCAACTTTTTTTATCCAACCGATGATAACGCGGTGATAGTTGTTGGATCCACACAGCTTGATTCCGAGGCCCTGAAGAACGACGTGAGATTTATCTGCTCGGAATTAACGATTCCCTCTCAGGGCGAATCCAGGGTAAAAGAAAAATTGATCGAACGGGTCATTGACCACCATCTTGTTCTGGAGTTTGGAAAGAAAAATGGCATCCTCATTACCCAACAGGAGTTTGAGGAAAACCTGAGAGAGATCAAAAAGCAGTATAGCGAAGAAACCTTTAAGGAAGCACTGTTAGAGGCCTATGTCAGCGAGGAACAATGGGAACGGCGTTTCAGGGAAAGTCTCTTAATTCAAAAAATATACACCAACCTCATGGAAAAACTCCCTCCTCCAAGTCATGCGGAAATGGAGCGCTTTTTTGTGAAAAATAGGGCCAGGTTCGGAAGCCATGAAGAAATACGATTTCTACAGATTGTCACGCGAACAAAAAAAGACGCCATGGATATACATGGGAGGATTCAAAGAGGTGAAGATTTCATGAATCTTGCCGGAAAATATTCCATAACACCGGAAGCACAGCAGGGGGGATGCGTGGACTGGATCGATCGGCAACATCTGGATCCGGCATTACAGAGAGCGTTTTCAACGCTGACACAAGGTCAATTGGGGCCGGTAGTGAAGACATCCTTAGGATATCATGTGCTACGGCTGCTTAATGCACGCACTGCGTATCCAAAAAAACTTGAGGACGTTTACCCCGAAGTTATGACGATATTGACCCAAAATAAACGCAACCGCTTTTACGCGAATTGGTTAAAAGAACTCCGATCGCAGTTTTCGATCAGGGTAAATCAGGAATTACTCAAACAGATGGAGTTTTCATAGATGAAGACTGGTAAGATTTTCAACTTGTTCATTTTATCTCTTTTGCTGGTCCTGGCGACAATAGTCCTTTTGAGGTCGCCGGCATCAGCGGAAATTCGTAATAGGGTGGTGGCGATTGTCAACGACCAGCTTGTCACCCTTTACGAATTAAATACAAAAATCAAGGAAATGACAGGGTTGGACCCGGAGGAAATCAAGGCGAAGTCCGAGAAAGATTTCATGCAGGCCCGTCGAGATGTGTTAGATATCCTGATCAATGAAAAGATCGCCCAGGGAAAGATAAAAGAGCTGGAAATCACCGTATCCCAGGAAGAAGTGGACAGGTCGATAGAAAAAGTCAAGCAGGAGAACCAGCTCACCCAGGAAGATCTCCTCGCAAAGTTGAAAGAAAGGGGCTTGACTCTTGAGGCCTACAAGGAAAATGTCAAGAACGAACTGGAGAGAGTGCGACTGATCAACTATGAGGTCAAATCCAGAATAATTGTCAGGGAAGACGACATTCGAAAATATTATGATGATCACAAAGACGAATTCACCAGCCAGGGAAAAGTGAGGCTCTCCATCATTTTCCTCAAACAGGCGGATCCCGCCAGTCGCGACGAAGCGGATGCCGTCAAGAAAAAAGGCGAGCTTATCTTGCGGAAAATAAAAAACGGTGAAGATTTCAGCAAATTAGCAAAAGAATATTCGCAGGGGCCTGGCGCAAGCGAGGGCGGAGACTTGGGCCTTTTCAAAGAATCGGACCTCAACGAAGAAATGTCCGAAATTGTAAAAGATCTTCCCGCCGGGGGTGTAAGCCCACTGATCATCACACCCAACGGAATTAGAATTATGAAAGTTACGGAGAAAGACGCAGGCGGCGCAAAGACCTTTGAACAGGCTGAAGATGCCATACGCTCAATCCTTTATCGAAAAGAAATGGATGCCAAATATACGGCTTGGGTCAATGAACTGAGAAAAAAAGCATATACAAAAATAATTTTTTAAGTCACTATTCTTTTATGAATGCATACAGAGATCAGCTGTTGACTGTGGAAGAATCAAGTCCCCTTGATCACGTCCGGAATAAGGGACCCGGCCTCCTTCTGAAGAGAAAGAGAGAGGAAATGGGTCTGAGTCACGAACAGATCGCACAGACAACAAAGATAAGACCACATATTCTTCAGGCGCTTGAAGAGGAAAATTGGGGTGCTCTCCCCTCTTCCGCCTTTGTAAGAGGCTTTCTTAGGTCTTATGCCCGCTCTTTAGGGCTGGATGAATATCTGGTATCCGATGCCTATCGTGAGGTCAGCAAAGAAACCGAGAGCCGGCCGGAAATTGAGAGAAGACCGGCACGCAAGAAGCAGGGAAAAGCTTTATATATCCTCTCAGCGCTCCTTCTCTTGGCCGGTCTTTTCTTTCTGTTTACTTATGGAGGGCAGATCTGGGAGCAAATCTCAAAGAAAGCCGAAAATGATCTCACAAAGGGTTCCTCTCCCGCACTTTTGGAGAAGTCCCTTATCCCCCCTGAGAGGAAAGAACCGGTCTCCACAGTTGAACAGACAGCAATAACACCGGAACCTGAAATTTCTTCCACGGAACGTGTTCTCCAAAAGAGTTCGGAGATTGAAATGGCCGAACCAAAGATTGGACAGCCGGAAAAACCGTCCCTGGTCCAATCTGGAAACGAACAGATTCCAAAGGGAGAATCCCTGCCTGGTGAAACAGAAGTTACCGCCCCTGCTCCCTCTTCCAACGTACCAGCTGAAAAGGCCCTGGTGCTGAAAGCAAATGTCAAGGAAAGGACATGGATCAGAGTTTTTGTGGACAATAAAGAACCGAAAGACTATGTTTTTCAACCTGGGAGCACGCCTGAATGGAAAGCCGAAAAAGGCTTTGAGTTGCTGATCGGCAATGCCGGAGGAGTAGAGATTGGACTGGAAGGGACGGTCATGAAGACTCCAGGGAAAAAAGGACAGGTAATCAGACTGAGTATCCCTGAAGGATATGAGCGGAGGAGCAAAAAAAACTAAAGTGAAAAACGTCTACACCATTTTCGAGGAAAGAGGTTTTGTTGAACAGGTAACGGACAGGGAACAGGTCTTGCATCTGCTTGAAAGGCCCACAACCTGTTATATCGGCTTTGATCCGACAGCCAATAGCCTTCATGTAGGCAGTCTGGTTCCAATCATGTCCCTGGCGCACATGCAGAAGGCGGGACACAGGCCGATTGCCTTGATCGGAGGCGGAACAGGGCTTGTGGGAGACCCGAGCGGAAAAACGGAAATGCGTCAGATCCTATCCCGCCAACAGATTGATGAAAACGCCATGGGGCTCAAAAAGCAACTGTCTCGATTCATCGAGTTCGGGGACAAGGAAGGCCTCATGTTAAACAATGCGGACTGGCTCACAAAACTGGGCTATATCGATTTTCTCCGAGACATCGGCCGTCATTTCAGCGTTAACAGGATGTTGACGGCGGAAAGTTATCGTGCAAGACTCGAAAAAGGACTTAATTTTATAGAGTTCAATTACATGCTTCTTCAGGCTTACGATTTCTGGCACCTTTTTAAACATTATGATTGCCGGCTCCAGATGGGAGGAAACGATCAGTGGGGAAATATTCTTGCCGGGGCCGACCTGACACGACGGATAGACGCAGAGACGGTTCACGGACTGACCTTTCCCCTTTTAACAACCTCCTCAGGAATCAAAATGGGAAAAACCCACAAAGGCGCTGTGTGGCTTGATGCAGAGCTGACAAATCCCTATGAATATTACCAATACTGGATCAACCAGGACGACCATGACGTGGAACGGTTCCTCGCACTGTTCACTTTCCTGCCAATGGAAGAGATTGGCGATTTATGCCGTACTTCCGGCTCCGACATCCGAAAAGCAAAGGAAAAGCTGGCCTATGAAGCCACTTGTCTATGCCACGGAAAAACGGAAGCGGACTTGGCTCGAAAAGCCGCGAGGCAACTTTTTGGATCGGACACGTCCTCAACCGCTGAATCAATCCCGTCCCATGCAGTTCCTGAAGCAGATCTTCAGGCGGGGATACCGGCCTTTGTCTTGTTTGAAATTTCAGGCCTCTGCAACAGTCGCGGGGCTGCCCGAAGACTGATCTCCCAGGGTGGAGGATACCTGAACGGGAAAAAGGTGGAAGTCTTCGACCAGATTGTTGATGCACGGCATCTGGAAAATGGCTGCCTGCTGCTTAGGGCGGGAAAAAAGCGATATATGAAGATTGTAGTGGATAAATGACAAAAAGCCGAAAATCATCCGAACAGAAAAGCCCGACAGAAGACCATGACGACGATGTTTCGACATTGGACCGTTCAGATCTTGCGCCTGTACTGCCTCCAAGGGAAACCTCCCTGGTCCCCTATGACCCCCTTCAGCTGTATCTTCTTGAAATCAAAAGATACCATCTTCTAACGAGAGAGGAAGAGAAAGAACTTGCCATTAAGGCCAGGGAAGAAAAGGATGAAAAGGCGGCCTACACGCTCATCACCTCCAACTTGAGACTGGTGGTTAAGATTGCGATGGATTTTCACCGATACTGGACAAAAAACCTTCTGGATCTTATCCAGGAAGGCAACTTGGGTCTTTTACAGGCAGTCAAGAAATTTGACCCCTATCGCGGAATCAAATTTTCTTACTATGCATCCTTCTGGATCAAAGCCTATATTCTCAAGTTCATCATGGATAACTGGAAATTGGTCAAGATCGGGACGACGCAAAGCCAACGTAAACTTTTTTTCAATCTCGCAAAGGAAAGAGACCGGTTGATTTCGCAAGGTTTCGCACCCGAACCGAAGTTGCTGGCAGAGAGGCTGGACGTCAAAGAGGAAGAGGTCATCGAAATGAGCCAAAGGCTGGGCGGATGGGAGGTCTCCCTCAGCGCACCCGTAGGAGATGACTCAAAAGAGGCCTTCGATAGCTTCCTGCCTGATCCCGGAACCGCCGTAGACGAGCTGTTATCCGAAAATCAAAGCCGGAATTTATTAAAGAATAGCTTGTTGGAATTCCGCAAAACACTTTCGGGCAAGGAAGCAGACATTTTTGATAACCGCATCATGGCGGACAAACCATTGACGTTGCAGGACCTCGGCGACAAATACAATATCTCACGGGAGAGAATACGGCAAATCCAGGAAAAGATAACCAAAAATATCACCAAATGGCTGAAAGACGACATTCCCGGTTTTGAAGAACAGTATTCCGATTTCTTGAAATGATTGGAGAACGCTTGAAACAGAACACCTCATTACATAAAAATCCGCATAGGGGCTCCGCCGCAGAGAAAGAGGGCCGACATCAGTCAATTACAGCGATTGTTTTCATCCTTTTTATAGGACTGGCTTTTCCGGCATGTTCAACGCTCAAATGGCCTGCGCCCGTAGCTGAAACAAACCTCGAAGAAGAAACGCCCGTTTCTAATGAATACGCCAGGGATAGTCTACAAAAAGCCTATAAAGATTTTGCACTGGCCTCCCTGGCCATTGAAGATGGAGAATATAGGGAAGGACAGAATTATCTGGAGTCGGCGATTCGAAATGACCCCGGGTCAGCTTTTCTCCATGTCAAAATGGCTGCCCTGCTAAAGGACCTGAAGGAATACCAGAAAGCCCTGATTTTCGCCAAAAAAGCGGTCAGTCTGGATCCAAAAAATCCAGAGGGCCTAACCGTTCTGGCCGACCTCTATGCACTTACCGGAAATGATGACCAGGCCATTGAACAATACCGGAAAATCCTCAAAGAAGACCCTGAAAACCAGAGAGTAAGGCTGCTTCTTTCGACCATACTGGTGAGAAAGGAAAAACTCGCGGAAGCACTCGACTGCCTGAACATTCTTTTAGAACAAAATCCGAAACTGGTGATCGGCCATTACTACAAGGGAAGGATTTACCTTGAATTAGGTCGCTTTGAGGAGGCCGAAAAGTCTTTCGACGACACGCTCGAACTCAGTCCGAACCTGGAGCCTGCCCTTTTTGATAAGGGGACCCTGTACATGATGACCAATCGATACGAGGATGCCGCCCGCACTTATGAAAGACTGCTGACGATATACCCGGATAACTATCAGGCGCGGGAACGTCTGATAGAGGCCTACTTTAAACTGGGAGAGGACGATAAGGCGGCTAACGAAATACAGAACATCAAAAGCCAGTCCAAGCCCGGGACGCCAGAGAGACAGATGCTGGGACTGATTTATCTGAGGAACGGAAAACTGGATGAATCCATTGAAGAACTTAAGCTGATCGTCTCTGCCTGGCCCAATGACAACAAATCCCGGTTCTATCTTGCCACGGCATACGAAGAAAAAGGCGATCTGGAAAAAGCTTTGTCCGAGTTCAAACTGATCAAACCGAAAACAGACTATTTCGTTGAATCCAGAATACATATGGCGCACATCCTTAATCTTCGGGAAAAATATGAGGACGCCATAAAAACCCTTGAAGATGCCATCAGTTTTTCGGAGAAAAGACCGGAACTCTACCTGATGCTTGCTTCGGTTTATGAATCCATGGAAAAGTACGACAAGGCTATTGCCGCAACGGAGGAGGGTCTGAAGGTTGACAACCGGAATGTGGATCTTCTTTTTCGTCTTGCCATTCTTCTCGATAAGAAAGGAGACAAGGAAGACTCCCTCAAGAAAATGTATGAAATACTTGAAATAGATCCGAATAACGCGGATGTTCTCAACTACGTCGGGTATACTTATGCCGAACAAGGGATCAAACTGGACAAGGCCATGGAGATGGTCCAAAAGGCATTAAAAATCAAACCGCAAAGCGGATACATCATGGATAGCCTGGGCTGGATCTATTTTCAGAAGGGCGACTATGACAAGGCAATGAAATATCTTCAAAAGGCGGCCGAACTGACGGGGGATGATCCTACCATCTCGGAACACCTCGGCGACATATATGCCAAGAAGAAGAGATACAAGCAGGCCCTTGAGTCCTACGAAAAAGCCCTCTCCCTCAAACATCCTGATGAGAATCGCTTGAAGAACAAGATCAAGGCGCTAAACCTGCAATTGAAGAAGAGCAATTGAAGAAAAGCAAAACCGATCTGATTGCAAAAACCGTCGTATGGATTGCAGCCCTTTTATCTTTCCAATCTTGCGCACGGATGCACATACCGTCAAAGCCGGAAACCCCTGGCCGAATTGCCGTCGAAAAGATCGAACAGGCCATGGATCGGCAGGAAACGGCTGTGCAAACCATTGTTTCTTCCGGAAAGGTTTCTTCGGGAGAATGGGACGTAGGAACCGAACTGAATGCGCTGATCATAGGAACCCTGGACCCATTCAGAATCAAAATTGAGATTACCCATCCCTGGGGACGTCCTCTTCTCCATATCCTCATGACCGAATCCACCATAAAGATTCTTTCATTTTCAGAGAAAAAATTCTATCTCGGAGAGGCAGGAAAAAGGGGAACGTTCACTATTTTCAAGATCCCCATGGATCCGGCGATTATATGGTCTTTCGTTCGTGCATATCCTGTTCTGCTTCCTCATTTCGAAATCAAGGCGACAACGAGTGATCAAATCATCCTGGAAAACAGCAAGAAGGAAAACATTCAGACCGTGGCGTTTTATGCGAAATATGCATATCCCCGTTCAAGCTTTTTCGTGAAGACGAACACGGAACTTTTCTTTTCAGATTATGAGGAAAAAGGAAGCATTATTTTTGCCAGGAAGATCACCGTAAACAACCCGAGAGATAAAACCAGACTGATGTTTGTTTTCGACCGGACAACGTTAAATAAACCTGTACCCGATGAAATATTCGAGATGGAGGCGCCAAAACAATTCCAGACGATTCCTCTGGAAGAAGAAAAAACACCAGCAGAGCAATCCCCGAATGCATCAGAAACCCCATAACCAAAAGACAGGCGTGCCGATCTCCATCGCCATTATCACTAAGGATGAGGAAGACCGAATCAGCGCGTGCCTGGAAAGTCTTTCTTTTGCGGATGAGATTGTGGTCGTCGATTCCGGAAGCGTGGACGATACGGTTCGTATAGCCCGATCCGCCGGCTGCAGGGTCTTTATTGAAAAATGGCGGGGGTATGCTGGGCAGAAACAATTTGCAGTGGATCAATGCCGAAATGAATGGGTCTTTATACTGGATGCCGACGAACGGATCCCGCAAGAAACATCGAAAAAACTTGTTGAAATGCCACTCAATGGCGCCCCGTCTATTGCCGCCTACAGCTTTCTTCGCAAAAACTATTTTCATGATCGTTGGATCAGACACTGTGGATGGTGGCCTGACAGGATCGTGCGGCTGGTAAACAAAAAAAAAGGGCAGTTCAACAGCAGACTGGTTCATGAGCGATGGATAGCAGATGGAACCACCCTGGATCTCAACCTGACTATCGATCATCACAGCTTCAGAGATTATTCCGATCTGATAAACAAAATGCAAGCCTATTCCACCCTCTCCGCCCGGGACATGTTCGCCGGAGGGAAGCATGCGGGGTGGTGGACTCCCCTTAGCCATGGAATCTGGATGTTTCTGAGGACCTATCTGATCGAAATGGGGGTCTTGGAGGGCTTTGACGGCTTTATGATTTCTACCCTGAACGGAGGGGGGTCGTTCATGAAATATGCCAAGCTGAAAGAGATGAACACCACCGTTCGTCGGTCCCGCCGAAGGCGGGAGCAAGATTCGTGGTGAACTGTTTCCATGGTAAAAAACGGAATCAAAAATATTTTACTCATTCAGCTGGGAGATATCGGGGATGTGATCCTGACCTTTCCCTGCATCAGGGCTTTGCGGGAAAACTTTCCCGCGGCGTGTATTGCTGTTGCCGTCAGAGAAAAGGCAAGAGAATTGATCGATGATTGTGCATGGGCGGACGTCACGGTTTCCATTGATCAGAAAAAAAGAGGCATGATCAAACAGGCCCTGCACCAGGGATGTTTCTTTCACAAATTGCGGAATTCCCACTACGACCTGTGCATCGACATGAGAACCGGGGACCGAGGCGCCATTTTGTCCCTTCTTTCAGGCGCTCCTCTGAGATTCGGCTTTTTCGAGGAGAACGGAAACTGTTGGCGAAACAAAATTTTCACCCATCTCTCCCATACACCGTATACCCCCGATCAGTATGTGGGGGATTATCTTCTGAGTCTTCTCAAGGCCCATGGTCTTGGAACCGATAATAACAAGCCGGAGATGGCGGTGCCTGTACAGAGAGAGAAGGAAGCGGAAGTTCTTCTCACCGATGGAATGTTACATCCCCATGAACCATTTGTAGCCGTGCAACCGTTTTCTCTCTGGAAATACAAAGAATGGAGTCCGATAAAGTTCGCGGCCCTCATAGATTGGATACAAGAGACCTATTATCTGCAGGTTGTTCTCACAGGCGGGGCCTCTGAAAGGGAAAGATCCGTCGAAATAACGAAAAATTGCGGGCACAACCCATTGAATCTAATGGGACAAACCAGCATAGGAACACTCACCGCGGTCATTAAAATGGCAAGACTGTTCATAGGCGTGGACAGTGTCGGAATACACATGGCAGGAGCGGTGGGAACTCCCTCCGTGACCCTGTTCGGTCCTTCTTCACCTGTCTCCTGGGCGCCCAGAGGTCCGGAACACCTCGTGGTGAAAAAAAATCTGCCCTGCCTTCCCTGCAGGCAAAAAGGCTGTGAAGACAGCGAAATCAGTCGCTGTCTGGACGATCTTCAAGTAGAAGAAGTGATGCAGGCTGTTGAACGGCAGTTATCCCGATGACCGATGCACACCCCAATCCCATTCTTGGAAACACAGGAATTCTTGAAGACAGGTCTATATGGCTTCCAATCTTCCTGGTATTTCTATTGGGTCTCGGTGTACGAATTTTCGCTTTCCAGAACACCCATATCATTAATTCAGACGGAGTATTATACATCCATCAGGCAAGGGCGCTTTACTATGGAAACCGGGACGCACTTGTCTCCTGTTACATGTCGTATCTCTCCGTCCTTCCTTTCTTCATCGCAGGAATCTATACCATTGTTCATAACTGGCTGATTGCCGGAAAGGCAGTATCGCTGCTTTTCAGTTTTGGTACATTGTTCCCGGTTTTTTTCCTTTTGCGGCGCTTTATGAGAGAGCCGTTCGCCCTGTTTGCAACACTGATTTTTGCACTCATTCCCGTATTCGTAGACAAGAGCGCGGACGTACTCAAGGACCCTGTTTGCTGGTTTTTTGCAGCCATGGGGCTGGTGCTCTTTGTAAAAGGGATGGATAAAGGCAAGAGCCGTTTCCTGCTCACCCTGAGCTGTTTCTTTTTTCTGATAGCGGCATGGGCAAGAATGGAGGCCATCTTCTTCATCGCGGTATCCGCGGGTACTATTGCTTTTTCAAAACAGGACGGCAAAATCGCTCGACTCACCTTTTTCTGCATACCGATCGTCCTCCTGATGTCTTTGCTTATTCCTGTACTGATCCATTTGAACCTGCCGCTCAGAACAATCCTGCGATCCGGTCAGATAGCAAGCATGCTGCATGCCCCGTTTCTTTCATACGTAGGAATCAGAGAGAAGTTATCTCAATTGATCGACCAACCGGAACCCTTTATTTTTGAATTCTTTCTTCAAAGAGCAAGGCGCCTGGTCTGGTTTATTGCACTGGCCGTCATCCTTACAGGGCTTGTAAAGGCCCTGTTTTATCCATTTTTTCTGGTATTTGCAGCAGGTTTTTCCGGTCTGAAAAACAGGGTGAAACAGGACCCAATGCTTTTCTACATCCTGATCGTTTGCGGAATCGCCCTTGGGGTGCTCTATCTGCAGACTCTCGTGTCATGGGTCATTCCCGATCGCTTTTTTGCCTTGTTCATTATCCCCGGCTCCATATTCCTGGGATTCGGCATAGAGAAAATCTCCCTTTTTCTGCAACGCCGGTTCAAATGGCGTCTTAGAACCGCTCTCCTTGTGCTTTTTATGGCTGTTCTTGCCCTTGCCCTCCCGAAGGTTATGAAATCCCGTGAAAAGGACAAGGTGGTTTTCAAACAGATCGGGGAGGTCATTGCACAGAGAGAAGGAAATGGGGCGGAGATCAAAATTGCGGCCCCTACGGATTTTTTGCGTTGGGTTTCCTTTTACGCCAACTTGGAATATCCCGGGTCCCCATGTCCCCAGCCCTACAAGAATTTCTCCCACCTGGTCGGGGATGGCTACAATACCTGCATGGCAAATCTCAAAGAGGAGGGGATGCAATATCTGCTATGGACGGAAAAGAAGTGGCCTGGAGACAGCGCCCTTTTCCTGAAGAAAGCGAAGGAGGGAAACCTGCACGAAATAGGATCTTGGCAGCATCCCGATACG
>JBBSAR010000069.1:0-13412 GCA_038252125.1 Desulfatiglandales bacterium | reverse complement strand
GGGATGAATATATTGTTAGGCTTCAGGAAGAGATAACTAAACTTCAGGAAACGACTGCAAAACTTGTGGAGGTGGTCCGGCAGAAAGATGGGCATATAGACTGGCTGGCCATGAAGAACGAGGCGATTATTGCGGAGAACAAAGCGATCGCTACGCAAAATGAAGCAATCACTGCGGAGAACAAGGCTATCATCGATGCAAACCAGACACTAACTGCAGAGAACCAAGCAATAAAGAAGACGCTTGACGAAATTCTATCATCCCGTTCCTGGCAAATGACAAAACCGGTAAGGGTGGTTGGCACTACCGTGAAAAACATTTTTCCCAAAAAAGATCATGTCTGACGAATTCCCAAAGGTAGCTATCATAATCGTTAATTATAACGGCATGGAGCACCTTCCCGGCTGCCTTCCATCGGTTTTTGAAACCGACTACCCGCTGTTTTCGGTTATACTCGTTGATAACGATTCCTCGGACGGGAGTCCCGAATGGGTTACGGAAAGATACCCGGAAGTCAGGATAATCAGAAACAGCCAAAACCTGGGTTTTGGCAAGGCCAATAATATTGGAATAGAAAAATCCAGCTCCCCTTACATAGCCCTCCTGAACAGTGATACGGTTGTCGAGAAGGGGTGGCTAACGCCCCTTGTTGAAACGGCCAGGAAAGATCCTTTAGTGGCAGCTACCTGCTCAAAGCTTCTTTTCCTGAAAAATCCCCGCATCATAAACGGTGTCGGAGGAGGAATGAATTATGTGGGATATGGGTATGACATAGGGGCCTACGAAGTCGACAATGGTCAATTTGATGAAAAAAGCGATATTCTTTTTCCTACAGCAGCTGCGTGTGTGCTCAAAAGATCCGCATTTGAGGATGTAGGCGGGTTTGATGAGCGCTTTTTCATGTATCATGAGGACGTCGATCTGGGATGGCGACTGCATTTGAAAGGATATTGCATCAAATGCGTGCCCGATTCTGTTGTGCATCATGCATTTGGCGGAACATCCCTTAAGTCCGGCAGCATGGCATTCAGAAATAATTTAGGGCAGCGTCATGCGCTGAGGAGTCTGATTAAAAACTATGAATGGGTCACACTCTCGCGGGTTCTCCCCCTGTTTTTGGCCATGGGGTTCAGAAATGCGATAAGAGGGCGGTCTCTGGATTTTCTGAAGTGTCTCTTATGGAACATGAAGAATATGCCCGATACCCTCCAGGAAAGAAAAAAGATCCAGAGAACCAGAACGATAAGGGATAACGGATTGTTGCCTTTGATTTGGCAGGATGTTCCTCTGCCGTTTCGTTTTCCGGATTACACGGTTATGGATATGGAATCGTTTTCGCAAGGAAAGAGAAGGCGTTCCGCGATCTATATGTCCGACAGCAAGCCTGATAATCTGGGTTATGGATGGCACGGGGTCGAAGTTTATTTCGGGGATGGCCGCACAAGGTACAGGTGGTCCAAGGGAGAGGCGGTCTTTTACCTCTGGAACAATCATGGTGATGGGATGATATCGTTTGACGTATTGGGGCTTTCCGAGACGCTAAAACGGGATCGCACTTTTTCCGTATGTGTCAATGGTGGGGAAACCCATGAATTGATGCTGATATCCGATGGCTGGGAAACGGTTACCGTGCCTTATCATGGGGAGTCGGGACCTATCGAGATAAAGATGGCGTTGGGCGCGGATACCTGGTCTCCTCATGATCAATTCGAAAATGGAGATTACAGGTGTTTAGGCATCGGCGTCCGGTGGGCGGAATTTCTGCCGGCGCATTCTGCCGCCCCTTCCTTTGACGGGATCAGTGTGATTATTCCGACTTACAACAGGATTAAAAAGCTTTTAAAAGTTCTCCGAGCCCTCGAGGCGCAGAACCTCGACAAGACGCTGTTCGAAGTCATTGTTGTTGATGACGGTTCTACCGATTCCACAGAGACCGATGTGAGAACATTTATGGGAAAAACAGCTCTCCATGTCAAATATTTTAAACAGGCGAATAAAAAACAGGGGGCTGCAAGAAATTTTGGGCTAAGGCATGCAAGGATGCCATTAATAGCGTTTATCGGGGATGACATCGTGCCCAGCCAAAATTTTTTAATGGAGCACCTGAGTTTTCATCAGAAGAGCAACAGAGAGGGGAAAAACAGCCTGATCGGATACACGACATGGCCAGAGGATATCCGAACAACTCCTTTCATGAAATATATCAACGAGCATGGATACCAGTTTGGTTACTCATTGATTGATGACGACGGCCCTCTGCCTTTTAATTTTTTTTACACATCAAACATTTCTATTCCCAAGGCATTGCTGGATACCCTAGAGCCTGTGTTCGATGAGGAGTTCGAGACGTACGGCTGGGAGGATGCGGAACTGGGATACCGATTGGAAAAAGGCGGCATGCAGCTGTTTTACAACCCTGAGGCCGTGGCGTATCACGACCATCCCATGACCATCGTTTCTTTCCGTCAGCGACAGTACAATGTGGGGAGGGCTTCAAGGGTTTTTCTCAAGAGGCACCCGGAGCTAAGTGATTTTTTGGGGGATAGAAAGCATCTCAAGAAATGGGCATGGCTGGATCGACCGCTTTCTCCGGTTGGGAAGGGGATGAACCTGGCGGACTGGATGATGTTGCCTCTTCCTCATAGACTCTACGCGATGCTCCTGAAAGCCGGGTATGCGAGAGGGGCTTTGCTATTGTGATTGATGTGATGAATGGGACGATGAGATCAGAGCCGTTTAAGGCAAATTGAGATATAAATTGTCATTTTTTGGAAGATATGGAATCATTTGGCATCATTTCACGAAGAATCTTCCCGTCTTTTGCGGGTGGCGGATTGGCTGGATGGCGGATGTTTTTGCGTGGTATGCCGTTCTCAGCATCCTCTTGGCAGTGGTCATAAACCCGAGTTGGCCCCCGCTCATGACCATCCCTACTATGACGCTCGTGATGCTTTTGCTAACCTATTTTCTCATATATCTCATAACGCCTCTGAACATAGATTGGCGTCTGCAACACTCCCTGGATCGCCTCATGCTCCAGCTGTTGCCCCTGGGAGCGTCATCAGGAATCCAAAAACATTGCGGGCGGCTTCGAAGCGTTAATGCAAGGAAGAACCCGCATAAACCGGAATGCCCTGCTTATATGCGTACGAAAGGAAGGTTGAATGGATTCGGTATCCATTATCATCATCAACTGGAACGGGGCCAGACATCTCGAAAAGTGCCTTCGCTCCATAAATGAACTCGATTATCCCAAAGAGAGCTATGAGGTTGTTATTTTTGATAACGGTTCCACGGATGATTCCATTGATATCATAAGGAAGGTGTGCCCCGGTGCTAACATATTGGAAAGTCCAGAAAACATTGGATTTGCACCACCCCACAGGGTCGCCGCGAAGGCTGCAAAGGGAGATGTGCTGGCCTTCTTGAACAATGATACAAGGGTAGACAGCCGGTGGATCAGGGAGGGGGTTTCAGTCCTGGACCGTCCAAAAGGGATCGTTTGCTCCGCCTCGAAACTGATGTCATGGAACGGGAGACATGTGGAATTCAATGGCGGGACGCTTCAATACCTGGGATATGCGGACCAACTTACGGCGAACGACGTGAAATCCGGGGATGAGATCCTGTTTCCTTGCGGTGGCGCGATGTTTATCCATAAGGATGTGTTCTTGGAAGTGGACTGTTTTGATGACGATTATTTTGCTATTTTTGAGGACGTTGATCTGGGCTGGCGTCTCTGGGTAATGGGCTACCGGGTGGTAATGGCGCCCGATTCTATCGTGTATCATAGGGGGCACAGCACGTTAGACAGTCAAAAAGAGACAAAGAAGCGGTTTCTCATGCACAGAAACGCCTTGATGACCATTATCAAGAATTATGATGACAATAACGTGAGAAA
The DNA here is from genome assembly GCA_038252125.1 of Desulfatiglandales bacterium. Classification (GTDB taxonomy): domain Bacteria; phylum Desulfobacterota; class DSM-4660; order Desulfatiglandales; family Desulfatiglandaceae; genus DUZB01. The sequence continues at coordinate 9,511 of JBBSAR010000069.1, read as the reverse complement.
AATACTGCCCCTGGCCCTTACGCTGGCAGTCAAAAGGGCACTTCTTTTCATGAACATCGACAAAAAGGGATTTTATTTCTGGGAAGATCAGACCCCTCCAAGCGGGATACCTCCTAAGTATGAGGAAGGGTGCCTGCACCTCGCCGCATTGGATGATGTTTTTGCGTCATTCCGGGACCTTGAAAAAAAGAGGGCGGCCGTCCAGAAGAACAGGAGGAGGGACGATAGTGATATCTTTAAACTCTTCAAGGATCCTTTCAGAAACATCATGGGATACAGTGAATACCTGTGGGCAGAGAGTTCATTATTCGGAAGGTTTTCCCTGGAGGAACTTTTCCAATGCAGGGGAGAATACAAGAAAAGAATAGACGAAGGGATATGGCATGCGGAAAAGAGATTGGAGGCATTGCAGAAGGCCGCGGAAAAAGAGATGCTCTCTTCTGGAGTTGTCGTTGACGGACCTATGGAAACGAGGCATCTTTTTGGGAAGTTTACAAGAGCCCTGGTCAAAGAAGGGCCTCCCGCAACTATCAAGAAATCGGGCGCTTACGTGGCAAGAAATCTGCGCAATTGGTTGAAGTACAAAATTTGGTAGCCGGTTGCACATACAGTACGCTGCAGATCTATATTGATTTTGCCGGATATTCCAGTATGGCCATCGGGCTTGGCCTCATGTTCGGCTTCACGTTTCCGGAAAATTTCAATTATCCCTATATCTCCAGATCTATTACGGAGTTCTGGCGGCGCTGGCGCATGTCGTTGTCAGGGTGGTTTCGAGACTCCTCTATATCCCCCTTGGCGGGAACCGGCTGGTGCAGGCAGGACCTGTGTGAGATGAAAGAGAAAAGATGGCGAGTCTATTTTGCTGACCATAGACCGGGGTCCGAGAGATTGGGAAGGAAGACGCCTTTTGATCCCTTTACCCAAACCCTAAACCCTCAATCCCATAAAAGCCCGTTTGGTTTTCTATGTACCTGACTAAATTTGCCATCGAAAGACCGATTGTTGTCCGGATGGTCCTGATTCTTATCGTGATTTTCGGGTTGTACAGCTATGGGAAAATGCCCAAGTATCTGGACCCGGATATTACGGTGGGAGAAGGGATCGTCTATACGATCTGTCCCGGATTTTCCCCGGAAGAAATGGAAAAACTGGTGACCAAGAAAATTGAAGATGAACTGGGGGGCATTTCGGATATCAGGCGATTTGAATCAAGGTCCTTTGAAAGCACCTCCAGGATTCATGTCTTTTTTAATACGGATCTTTCCGAATACGAAATCGATCAGGCCATGCAGGAGGTTCGCAATGCTGTAGACAGCGTGAATGACCTGCCGGAAGAGGCCGAGGTTCCCAGGGTGATCGAGATCGATCTGGCCATCTTTCCGGTCTGCATGATCGGATTGGCCGGCCGGCTTCCTGCCATGCAGCTTCAGGATGTTGCGGAAGAGATCTCCGATACGCTTGAAAACATTGAGGGGGTTTCAACCGTAGATATCGTGGGGGACAGGGAAAACGAAATCTGGGTGGAACTGAATCCCCACCGTATGTCCGCCTACGGTGTCACCATTCCCGAGATAGCCAATGCCATTGCCGGTCGCGCCCGAAATCTTCCCGGGGGGTCTCTGGAGATGGGGGACCACGAGATGGCCATCAGGATGGTGGGTGAACCGTCCGCCCCGGAGAATCTGGGAAGCATCGTCCTTAAGAGCTCGGATACGGGCACGGTGTATCTTCGGGATATCGCAAAAATCACCCCTACACTGGAAAAGCCCTCCACGCTTACCTTCATCGACAACAAACCAGCCCTGGTTCTATCGGTAAAAAGGAAAAAAAAGACCAACGTGATCCAGATTGTGGATGATGTCAAAAGGCTCATAAAAGATATTCCCACCCAGTATCCGGGCTTGAAGACCACGCTCTATTTTGATCAGTCGCTGGAGATCAAAAAGCGTATCAAGGAGCTTCAAACCAATGCGCTTTTCGGGGTCGTCTTGGTGTTCTTTATCCTCTGGGCCGCCATGGGGTTTCGAAACGCGATTTTCGCCTCATTAGGCATTCCTGTTGCTTTCCTCCTCACCTTTATTATCATGAATGCCTCAGGCCTTTCCATCAACGGCTTGACCCTCTTCGGTCTGATCCTGGTTCTCGGCATCCTTGTGGATGACGCCATCGTAGTGCTTGAGAATATTTTTCGCCACCTGGAAAAGGGAAAGCCGGTTAGAAAGGCCATCCTGGATGGTTCTCGTCAGGTGCTGGCGCCGGTTTTGGCCTCCGTCGCAACGACCATGGTTGCATTCGTTCCCATATTGATTATGGTGGGGGGGATTATCGGCCGTTATCTGTCGGGTTTGCCCAAGGTGATTATTTTTGCCCTGGCTGCATCCCTTTTTGAAGTCTTCTTCATGCTCCCTTCCCATGTGGCGGAATTTACGCCCAGCGACATAGCAACGAAGGTTTCAAAGCGGAGATTCGATCTGTTTCGTTATTTTCGCAGGATCTATTTCCCTTTTTTAAAAATGATTCTTCAGCATCGCTATCTCTCCGTGTTGTTTATAGCGATTTCGACCTGCCTTGCTTTTTTTCTCTATTTTCAGACCGATTTCATCATGTTTCCCAAAAGCGACGTGTTCCCGAGATTCAATATCTGTTATGATCTCCCGGCAGGGTCGAGTCTTGAAAAGAACAAGCAGGTGCTCATGGCCCTTTCCGACCTGATAGAAAAGAAGATCGGTCCGGATCTTGAGGCGCCCATTGCCGTTGCGGGAATGAAAGAGATCAATTACGAACCGGTCATCGGGAGGCATTATGGGATTCTCAATGTGATATTGAAAGGTAAAGGCGAAAGAAAGCATTCCATCGTGGAACTCATGGAGGGTGTCAGGAACGAAGTGGAAAACCTTCTTCACAAAATGGGCGCCACCGCCATTGTGATGGAACGGCTTATCGAGGGCCCACCCGTGGGCGCAGATGTGGATCTCAAGATTCAAGCGGTCGACTGGGAGAGCGCTGCCGCCATTTCGCGGCTCTTGAAAAAGGAATTAAAAAAATATCCCGGGATCGTCGATATACAGGATGATTTTTCCAGAGAAAAGCAGTTCATGGAGATCACCATTGATGAAGCAAGGGCGAAGATGGCCGGGATTGATCAGAACGATCTGGTTATGTCTGTTCAGTCCGCATTTCACGGAATGAAGGTGGGAACCTACAACGAAGGGGACCGTGCGCAGGACATTAAACTCAAATACCTTCCCGAATACAGGCGTGATTTTGACGATTTGGTGAATTTGAAAGTAAACCTTCCCGGATACGGGACCCTGGCCTTGAAAGAGCTGGCCGGCATCAAGCTCGTTCCCGGATTTTATAATATTTCCCACTATAACGGCAAGCAAACGGTACGTGTTACCGCCAACATACGTGAGGTACAGCAGGAAAAGAAAGGGGTTTCCGGATTCCTTTCCAACATTAGCGGGGAAAGGATGACCGCCGTCAAGGCCAACAAGATAGCAATCCACTTTTTTAATAGTATCAAGAAGGATTTTCCGGGGGCAAGGCTTATCGCAGGGGGACTTCAGGAGGAGACGGACAGTTCTCTCATGGAACTGGGAGAAGCCGGCATTCTGGCGATATTTCTGATCTTTTTTATCCTTGCCCTTCAGTTCAATTCGGTCACGCAGCCTCTTATCATTATGGTCACGATCCCCTTCGCGACCCTTGGGGTGATGGTAGGGCTTCTTGTGACCAATAACCCGCTCACTTTTGTGACGCTCATCGGTCTTCTTGCCCTGACCGGAATAGTGGTCAACGACTCGCTGGTCCTGATAGACTTTATCAACCGGTATCGGAGAGAACACCCGACCCGGCTTTATTTTGCCATTGTAAGGGGGTGCTTCGTGCGCATGCGCCCCATCCTGCTGACATCCCTGACCACCATATGCGGTCTGGCGCCCATGGCTTTCGGCCTGGGGGGAAAATCGGTGTTTTGGGCGCCTCTGGCCACGGCCATTATGTGGGGATTGGCTTTTTCGACCATCCTGATCCTCCTTATGGTGCCGGCCTATTACGCGATTTTAGAGGATATCGGTTATCTCATTCGTCACAAAAGGCGGAGAAAGGCGGACGTGCGGCGCGAGATTGATGAAGCTTTCGAAGATCCGGAAACCGGAGCGCTGTTGAAATCCGAACAATGAACCATTGTATATAACCATCAAAGGAGAAAAATCATGAACAGTATCGTCAAAGAAGACCAGTGGGTCTGGGTAATCGTTCAAGATCCTGAAGGGAATGAACAGTTCCTGGGACAGCGGGACGAGTCGAAAGGCATTTCGTTTATTCCCGTATTTCTGGAAAAGGATGATGCCATGCAGTGTTTGGGCCGGATGGCGCGAGAAAAAGGAAAGAAATATGAAATCCAGGCCATTCTATCGGAAGATATTCTGGAAAATGCCTCGGAAAACGGGTTTAGTGTTTATCTGTTAAACAGTGAGGGCGAACCCCTGGAAACATTACAGGAACATCTTTGATGGTATCCTATTCAAATTTCCTGGCAACGAAATACGGAATCATGAAGCCATTCCGTCACGAGGTCTCCACGGTCGGTGGAGGTTTATCCAAGATGCGGCAGCAAAAAAGACCTGACTCCGTACCATTGTTTTTGAAAAAGATGCGTCGGGAAAACAGAAGGCCTATCGAAGGCCGCATCGAAACAGGCCATTGGAAGACTTCGGGTTTTCGAAAGACAGGGTGGCGCAGGATTTTGGTTTTGTTCTAGACAAATACGGTTTTTGAAAGCAACCCCTCCAAAAAACCTTACGGTATCTCCTATATCAATCCTTCCTGCCGATTATTTATCTTGACATGCGCCACTCGAGGTCTATAATTCAGCTGCTTTAAGAAATCAATCCTACTGTCACCGGTTTTTGAAGGAAGGGCATATGAATTTCTGGCGGGTTCCACTTGATTCCGAAGATATCCAGGTTACTACCGGCATCGTTCACATCCTTGAAGATCGTTGTAAAGGATGCGGGTACTGCATTGAATTCTGTCCTCGGGAAGTCCTCCATTTTTCCTCCCGCTTTAATAAGAAAGGATACCACCCACCCTCCGTCAAAGTGCCGGAGGCCTGTGTGAATTGTCACTACTGTGAGATCATATGTCCCGAATTTGCCATTTACTCTGTCGAAGCGCCCACCTGTTAACCCATACCGCCACGCAGGGATTTGCACCGCACTAAAACTGGAGATGCCATGAGAAAAGAGGTCCTTACAGGGGAGTATTTTATGACGGGAGATGTTGCCTGCGCGGAGGGCGCCATAGCCGCGGGCTGCAGATTCTTTGGAGGATACCCCATCACTCCCGCCACGGAGATAGCTGAGCACATTTCGGCCCGTTTGCCGGAAGTGGGCGGGACCTTCATTCAAATGGAAGATGAAATTGCCGCCATTGCCGCCGTAATCGGTGCATCCTGCGCCGGCGTCAAGAGTATGACCGCCACCTCGGGCCCCGGTTTCAGCCTGATGATGGAAAACATTGGTCTTGCGGTGATTACGGAGACTCCATGTGTTATTGTCAACGTGCAGAGGGCCGGTCCTTCCACCGGACTCCCGACGCAGGGGGCGCAGGGAGATATGATGCAGGCAAGGTGGGGGTCCCATGGGGACTATCAAATCATCGCCATGGCGCCTTCGTCTCCCCAGGAATTATTCTATCAGACCATCGACGCCTTTAACCTGAGCGAAACCTATCGCGTTCCCGTGTTCATCATGACGGACGAGATGATCGGTCACCTCAGCGAAAGGGTCATCATTCCGGAGGCTAAGACCATCAAGACGGTTTCGAGGCCCAAACCAAAAGGCAGGAAAGACCGTTTCATGCCTTTTGCGCCGGGGCCCGACGGTGTCGCTCCCATGGCCGCCGCGGGTGAGGGGTACAATATTCATGTAACGGGGCTGACCCATGACCAAAAAGGGTATCCCGTTATGACGGTGGATGCCCAGGAGGCCATGATGGCCCAGCTCACCGGGAAAATCAGACGGAATCTGGAGGATATCATTCGAACGGAATCCTACAGGCTGGAAGATGCGGAAATTGTGGTGGTTTCCTACGGGGTTTCGGCACGGACGAGTCTGGCTGCCGTGGATGAGGCTCGCGAACAGGGGATGAAGGTCGGTTTGCTTCGCCTGATAACCGTGTGGCCTTTTCCCGAGGACCGGATCCGGGAGCTTTCCGCAAGGGTCAAAGGCTTTCTGACGGTTGAGATCAACCTGGGGCAGATCCATCTCGAAGTGGAACGATGCGCCTGTGGAAGGGCGCCCGCCTTCCTTGTGGGACACCCGGGAGGTACGATTATTACACCGGAACAGGTGGTCGGCAGATTGCACGAACTGTTCTTTTAATCACCGTAAACAGGAAAAAAATGGACCAGAATAAGTCTATCAGTCATCCCCTCGATCCTCTCCTCAGGACGGACAGGATTCCCCATATCTGGTGCCCCGGTTGCGGTATCGGTACAGCGTTTTCTTCGTGCCTTGTTGCAATGAAGGAAAGTGGGATTGATCTTGGCAAAACGACCATGGTGTCGGGAATCGGTTGTTCCGGGCGGGGCGCCGGGTACGTGAACCTGGATTCGTACCACACGACCCACGGACGGGCTATTCCCTTTGCAACGGGGATGAAAATGGCAAATCCCGCACTGAATGTGATCGTCTTCAGCGGCGATGGAGACCTTTTTGCCATAGGAGGCAACCATTTCATCCATGCCGCTCGGAGAAATGTGGATCTGACGGTGGTGTGCGTGAATAATTTTAATTACGGGATGACCGGCGGTCAGGCGGCGGCAACGACGCCTCTGTATTCAAAGACGACGACAACGCAGATGGGCAATCCGGACACCCCTTTCAATCTTCCGCTCCTGGCATACGCGGCGGGCGCCACCTACGTTGCGAGATGGACTATCCTCCATACGCGCGATCTCACGGAATCCATAAAGGAAGCTATTTTGAACAGAGGGTTTTCGTTCGTAGAGGTTCTTTCTCCCTGCCCCGTTAACTATGGCCGGCGAAACAAAGAAAAACCTTTGGATACGCTTCGAATCTATCGGGATAAGAGCATCATCAGGAACAATGCGCCTCCCTCGGAACTGGATCTTGATTTTGATCGAGCATTGATCCTGGGTAAATTTGTTCATGTGGAAAAGCCTACCTGCGCGGACAGATACGATAACACGTGCAGGCCGAATGACCTGCTGGAAGAAGCCGGTCAGGAGTGAAAACCGACATGCGTTCTACCGAACCTGAAAATGCGACACGGGAAAATCCGGGAGATGTGGAAGTGCGTAAGGTCCCGGCAGGGAAACAGGAAATCCTCTTTACCGGGTTCGGAGGTCAGGGAATTGTTCTGGCCGGACGAATTCTCGGGAAAGCCGCGGCCATCGGAGACCACCGAAACAGCACCCTTGTGCAGGCCTATGGCCCCGAGGCCCGCGGGGGCGCCTGCAGCGCTCAGGTTATCATATCCGACGGGGCCATTCACTATCCGTATGTGAGGAAGCCCGCCATTTTGGTCTGCATGTCGCAGGCCGGTTTTGACAAGTTCATCGACCAGATGGCGGAAAACGGGGTCCTCTTGATCGATCAGGATCTGGTAGCCTCACCAGGAGAAAAAGCGAAGGATTGTTTTTCCATACCATCTACCCGCCTGGCGGAGGAAATGGGCCGGAAGATGATGGCCAACATCATTATGTTCGGTTTTTTCACTGCCGTTACAGAGGCCGTTTCCGTGGATGCGGCAAGGATGGCCGTAAAAGAATCCGTACCAAAGGGGACTGAGGATATGAATATCGGCGCGTTTAGCAAGGGGCACGATTACGGTATTGCCATATTGAAAGGGAGGCAAAAGAAGGCCACTGCCGGGACGGGAGAACGCCCATGAAACGCCCTAAAGATCGTCTTCATAAAGTCATCGTCATCGGGGCTACGCCCGCGGGAATTGCTGCTGCCAATAAACTTGGTGAATTGGGCATCCCGGTAACGCTTGTGGATTGTGAAAACGATCTCGATCGGAAGCTGGCCAGGGAGGAGTGGCGCCTGGATTCGGGTATACCTTTTAATTTTGCCCAGAGATCGGGACTGATCCGATTGATGCAGAATCCCCAGATCGATTGCGTGCTGCCGGCCAGGATTGAATCGCTGAAGCATACCCCCCAGGGATTTCGTGCGAAAATCAGAAAATCCCCTGAATATGTGGATCCCGAACGGTGCGTGCTTTGCGGCCGTTGTGTTCAGGTCTGCCCTGTTGTCACCCCGAACGGAAGTTCTCCCATCCTTTTCAATAACAGAAGATCTCTCCCCGGCCGACCCGTCATAGACAAACGGATGCAACCCCAATGCCAGGCGGTATGTCCCTTGCACGCAAACGCCCAGGCGTATATTGCGTTGACAAGAGCGGGGCGATACAAAGAGGCATTGCATATTATCAGGGAAGATAATGTGCTGCCCGGCATCTGTGGAAGGATATGCACCCACCCGTGCGAGGCGTCATGCCGGCGCGGGGAGCTTGATGATCCGATTGCCATCAGGGATATCAAACGATTCTTAGCGGATTACGAGACTTCCCATAACGAGCAGGTGGAAATTCGGAAAAATGGGAAGAAAATCGCCATAGTGGGCTCGGGGCCGGCAGGATTGGCCGCCGCGGGAGATCTGGCCCGATGGGGATACGAGGTGACCATTTTTGAAAAGGAAGAAAAGCCCGGAGGGCTCCTTCAGTATGGAATCGGCGCTCACCGGCTGCCGCGAGATATCCTGGAGAGAGACCTTGCGTATATCCGCAGCCTCGGTGCAACCTTTGTTACCTCCCATGCCGTAGACCTTCAGGATGGCTGGGATAGCCTCAAAAATGAGTTCGATGCAGTGATCGTCACCACCGGTTCATGGGCCGACCGCCGCCTTGGAGTTCCCGGTGATGATCTTACAGGCGTTGACGCATGTCTCCAGGTCCTCCGTTCCTATTATAGGAACCGGCCGGGTGATGCTGATGGAACTACGGAGAAGACGACACGAGAACCAGAGGAGGCCATCGCGGTCATCGGAGATGGCAATGCGGCCTTCGATCTGGCCAGGACCATGAGGAGGCTGGGGAATCAGGTCACGATTGTGACGTGGTTTCCCGAGGAAATGATCCCGGCCGACAAGGATGAGATCCGGGAGGCGGTGGAGGAAGGAATTCAGATAGTGGATCGAACCCGTGTGGTTGGTTTCAAGGGGGAAAACGGCCGGTTTACCCACCTGGAATGCCGTCCCACGGAACCGGGGAAACCTGATTCCAACGGGATTCCCTGGCCCGTGATCATCGAGCCATCCGAGACTTTCCTTCTCGGGTTTGATCGTGCCATTGTGGCCATCGGCCAAACGGGCGCCTATTTGCCGGAGGGCGGAGAGAGAATAGACGATGCAGGGAGTCTGGAGATAACCTCCGCGGGTTTCGTGCAAGTGAATGAAAGATGGCATACAAATAT
>JBBSAR010000068.1:0-13465 GCA_038252125.1 Desulfatiglandales bacterium | reverse complement strand
TTTTCCAAGGCAATTTTCAAGTATGCCTTATTTCCTATGATTATATTGACTTTACTGGCCTTCTTTTTCCCGAAGTGGTTTTATATCTTTCCATACATCATTTTGGCAAGAGTAGTGAGCATCACAATCCTGTCATTCGTCCTCTATATCCTTGTTTTCGGTATGTATGAGATGATTGTCAATAAATGCATCCAAAGAAAGATTGGCGAAAAACGCGGATACAAGCGCCAAAATGCACCGCGGTTTTATCCGATAAACATCGATAAAGTAATCAGGATGAAAAGGGTGGGAAGAATAAGAAAGGGGATACCGGGAACTTTTGTGGAGAATGGTTTCAATTTACTATCTGATATGCCTTTAACCGTTTTCGTTATGGCCGGCATTATTTTCATATCTTTTCTGTTGGGCTATTGAAGGAATAGAGAAACCGCCGATAGAAGTGGTGATCCCCATCTCTGAAAGTAAAGCTTTGGGAGACCTCCTTGGTGAAGGGGAACAATGACAAACTATTCACTCAAGAAGTATTTCGGTTTTGATCGGTTTCTAACCGGGCAGGAAGAGGTGGTCGGAAAAATTGTCGCCGGGGAATCGGCGGCCGCCATTTTTCCCACAGGCGCTGGAAAATCGCTCTGCTATCAGCTTCCGGCCATGCATCTGCCGGGGATCACGCTGGTCGTCTCTCCCCTTTTGTCCCTCATGAAAGACCAGATCGAGTTTCTGCAATCAAGAAAGATACCGGCCGCGAAACTGGATTCCGCTATCTCCCGCGAGGAATATCAGACCACCCTGCAGGATGGAATTCAGAACCGGATCAAAATTCTCATGATTTCCGTGGAGCGTTTTAAGAACGAGCGGTTCCGAAATCAGCTTGGAAAAATGAATCTCTCACTCCTGGTTGTGGACGAGGCACACTGCATTTCCGAGTGGGGTCACAACTTCAGGCCGGATTACTTGAAAATTCCCTTGTACCGGAAAGAATTCAAAATCCCGCGGGTACTGCTCCTCACGGCTACCGCAACGCCGCAAGTCGTGGAAGACATGTGTAAAAAATTCGATATTCTTCCCCGCAATGTTATCGTCACCGGTTTTTACAGGAAGAATCTTCACTTGAGAGTCGCGGGGTCCTCCGAAGACAGGAAAAAAGAGGTTCTCGTTGAAACGTTGAAAACGGAACCTTTTGGCCCTTCCATCGTGTATGTTACGCTTCAGAAGACAGCGGAGGGCATTGCGCAATTTCTCGTATCCAGGGGGTTGGACGCCCGGGCCTATCATGCCGGCATGAAAACCGATTTGAGGGAAGAGATCCAGAACCGTTTCATGCACGGGAGTCTCCCTACGGTGGTGGCAACCATCGCCTTCGGCATGGGAATAGATAAAAGGAATATCCGCAAGGTGGTCCATTACGATCTGCCCAAATCGATTGAGAATTACAGTCAGGAAATTGGCCGTGCAGGCAGGGACGGGCATGTTTCCATCTGCACCCTCATCGGCAATCGTGGAAACATTCCTGTTCTTGAAAATTTTGTTTACGGGGATACGCCGGAAATGTCCGGAATCCGATCCGTGCTGGAGGCCATACAAAAAAACGTCGGCAACCTCTTTGAAGTCCGTCTGAACAGGCTTTCCATGGATAGTGACATCCGACTGCTGCCCCTTAAAACACTTCTTGTCTACCTTGAAATGAATGGACTTTTGAAACCCCGGCTCACTTACTTTGAAAGCTATCCATTTAAATTCGTTCATACGGAAAAGGAAATCCTCGATCGGTTTTCCGGTGAGCGAAGGACCTTTGTGGAGACCATTTTCAGACATACGGATACGGCAAAAATCTGGTCCTATCCGAAAATTCAAGAAATTATCGCGGCGTCCGGATCAGACCGAAGCCGCACGCTTGCCGCCCTTGAATATTTTGATGAGAAGGGATGGATCGAATTGAGGCCCAAATCCACGGTGGAGATCTATGAAATCATAAACCGGAATTTCGACGTGCTCGAAACCGCAAAGCGCCTCTCTGACCTGTTCAGAAAAAGGGAAACTGCGGATGTGGCACGAATCCACAAGATGCTGTCCCTTTTTGAAAGCAGCGGTTGTTTAAACATAAAACTTTCAAAACATTTCGGCGAAACCATTCCCTCGCCCTGCGGGAACTGTTCGTTCTGCATTTCCGGAGAGCCAACAACATTTCCGGATGAACCGTTGCCCGAAATCAACGGAGAGGACGCAAAAAAATACATCCGGGAACTGAAAGAGATATCCGACAGCCCTGTTTCCGATGATCTCGCCGCACGTTTTCTTTGCGGCATTGTCAGCCCAAGACTGATCCAACTGAGGGCAAAACAGCTGAACGGCTTTGGCCGTCTTGAAAAATACCCCTACAAAGATGTCAAGCGCTGGATTCGGTAATCGCCTGCAAATTCGAATAAAACGAAGACTTCTGACCGGGCCTGAAAGATCTCCCTCGCATCTTTTCTGTTAATTTCAGGATCTGTCTCCAAGATCTCTGCATGAAGAATCGGAACCTTTAGTTCCCTTGGTCGGAAGATGGGAACTTTCGCTTCTCTTTTTTATAGTTAGATAGATTCTATTGGATTTGGAGATAAATACCCCCAGAGTGTATTGTTAATTGGAATTGGTTGTTCTTTCGACTTCGCTACGATATGAAAAACAACACAATATCAATAGGTTATTTTTTTGGCATGATAAATGCTGAGGCCTTCGGATAGTTCAACACAAAAAACTTAACAAAAGGGGCGCCATGGGTCTCGCGTTTGCCTGAAAGGCGAAGGAACCTGCAGGATTCCATGGTGGCAATGGGAGGAAAAGAATGGAAGAGGAGATTCTGATTACGGATGACAGTGAGCCTCCGAGTAGCAGCTTCGCATTTGGGGGATGTTTGGCAAAAACCGGGTGGTTACCCGCAAAGAAAGACCGGGAAAAGAAAAGAGCCAAAGTTACACACCTGAGAAGGGTGGTAGAAGTATCGAAATTCCGTGTGAGTCCGGCCGCATGTGAATTTCGAAAGACTTATTTTCCCAAGTGCAGCCGGATCGAATGGGATGACTGGCACTGGCAACTGAAAAATCGAATCACAAGCCTTGCCCAATTGGCCCCCATGATTCATCTTTCCGTAGAGGAAAGCGAAGCCATAAACCGCTACAGCAGAACCCTCCCCCTCGCCGTGACCCCTTACTATGCGAGCCTTCTGGAAAAGGATAATGCTTCTCAACCCATACGTCGCGCCGTAATCCCGGTTACCGCAGAGCAACAATTTTCCCTTGGCGAGGCATCAGATCCCCTGGGGGAAGATCATGACAGCCCGGTGCCGGGACTGGTCCACCGTTATCCGGACAGGGCTTTGTTCCTGGTAACCGATTTCTGTTCCACCTACTGTCGTTACTGCACCCGTTCACGGATGGTGGGTCAAAGAAGCGGTACGGTCTTTCATAAGATTCGCCTGGAGAGGGCTTTGGCCTATATACAGGAGCACCGGGAGATCAGAGATGTCTTAGTCTCGGGCGGGGACCCTCTGACACTTTCTGATGCAAAACTGGAATGGCTTCTTACCCGGTTGAAACAAATTCCTCATGTGGAATTTGTGCGTATCGGGACCAAGGCCCCGGTGGTTCTGCCTCAGCGCATCACGCCTGCATTGACAAAAATGCTGAAGCGCTACCACCCCCTTTGGATCAGCATCCATTTTACCCACCCGGACGAACTCACCCCCGAGACGGTGCAGGCCTGTGAACGTCTTGCGGACGCGGGCATCCCGTTGGGAAGCCAGACCGTGCTTCTGAAAGGCATCAATGACGATGTAGACACCATGAAACGTCTGATGCAGGGGCTTTTAAAAACAAGGGTCAGACCCTACTATCTGTATCAGTGCGATCCGATCCTTGGCTCGGCCCACTTCCGTACGACCGTGGAAAAAGGGTTGGAAATCATCAGGGGCTTGCGGGGATATACAACCGGATATGCCGTTCCCAACTATGTGATTGATGCCCCCGGAGGAGGCGGAAAAATTCCTTTGCTTCCCGAATATTTCATGGGCCGGGACGGAAATGATCTGGTCCTGAAGAATTACCAGGGACGGCTTTATCGTTATCCGGACCCGGTTGATCAGCCTACGGGTGACCATTTTGCGTGCAAACCCTGTCTTCCCTTGGGGGAGGGTTTCCCATGTTGATCGGGTTGACCTATGATCTCAGAGACGACTACCTCAACGCCGGGTTCAGCAAAGAGGACACGGCCGAATTCGACAGCGACGAAGTGATTCAGGGCCTTGAAGGGGCCATCAGGGCCCTGGGCCACCAAACAGATCGGATCGGAAATGTTCGGCATCTCATCAAGCGACTGGTCGAGGGTGATTCCTGGGACCTTGTCTTTAACATTGCCGAAGGCATGAGAGGTTTTGGCAGAGAGGCTCAGGTCCCGTGTCTCCTGGATGCATACGACATTCCCTACACGTTTTCCGATCCCCTGGTGCTGGCCTTGACACTGCACAAAGGCATGACCAAGAGGGTTATCCGCGACCTCGGAATTCCCACCCCGGATTTCCGCGTCATAGAAACCCGTGGCGATGCGGAAAGGGTCGATCTCCCTCTTCCCCTCTTTGCCAAGCCGGTGGCCGAAGGAACCGGCAAAGGGGTTACCGCCGCCTCGAAAATCTCCCGAAGGGAGAACATCGCCCCGGTGTGTCATGGTCTTTTAGACCGGTTCAACCAGCCGGTCCTGGTGGAAACATTTCTTCCGGGAAGGGAATTCACCGTGGGCATCACCGGAACGGGGGAAAACGCCGCAGTCATAGGCGTCATGGAGGTACTGCTTCGTCAAGAGGCCGAGCAGGAAGTCTATTCCTATTTGAACAAGGAACGATTCGAAGACCTGGTGGAGTACCGTCTCGTGGAAGACGAGGAATCAAAGAGGGCTGAAGAGGTGGCCTTGGCTTCCTGGAGGGGGCTTGGCTGCAGGGACGGGGGCCGGGTGGATCTTCGAAGCGATCGCAAGGGCATCCCCAATTTTATTGAAGTGAATCCCCTGGCCGGGCTCCACCCCGTGCACTCGGATCTCCCCATTCTGTGTTATTTGGCCGGTGTCACCTACCAGGAACTCATAGAAATGATCCTGGAGTCGACGGAAGGCAGGCTCCTAATACGGAAACCTCCGGTAACAACCGTCCGATCCGCATAGAAGTTCACCATCATCTATCCTCTATTTGTTCAAAAACCGGAAAATGCCGACCATGAATACCGTTATCCTATATGACAAAATTGCCGAAAAGAGTTCCGATCCGGACCACAGGGATGTGCTGGAGCAGGTCCGGGCGGTGGGTGAGGCGCTCGGCGCCTTGGGATATGCACCCGTAGAGCTGGGGCTCACCGTGGACCTGTCAGCAATAGAGAAGGCCCTGAAGACCCTGGAGCCCGCGTTTGCCTTTAACCTGGTGGAATCCCTGGCCGGTTCCGGCCGACTGATCCACCTTGTCCCGACAGTGCTGGAGTTTTACGGTATCCCTTATACGGGCGCCCCCGCGGATGCCCTGTATCAGACATCCAACAAGGCCGTTTCAAAGAGATTGCTCCGGGGATCGGGCCTTCCCACGCCTGAAGCCTTTTTCCAGGAAGATGGTCTAAACGCATCGATCCCCGAGAAAGGGGACAGCTACATCATCAAATCGGTCTGGGAGCACGCCTCCATAGGGATTGAGGATGATTAGGTGGTGGCGATTCACGACAAAGAACAGCTGTATCGAGAGATGGAGGCCCGCGGAAAAGTTCTTGGGGGGACTTGTTTTGCGGAAAGGTATATCCAGGGGCGGGAATTCAATCTCTCCCTGCTGACGTCCCCGGAAGGCCCGGTATTGCTGCCTCCCGCTGAAATCCGATTTGACCAGTACCCTCCGGAAAAACGGAAAATCGTGGGATACAAGGCCAAGTGGGATACGGATTCTTTTGAATACCATCACACACCCCGCGGTTTCGAATTTCTTCCGGAAGATGGGCCTTTGCTGAAACGCATGGGAGATCTGGCCATGAAGTGCTGGGATCTGTTCGGCATCCGTGGGTACGCAAGGGTGGATTTCCGGGTTGACCGGGAAAACCGGCCATGGATTCTGGAGGTTAATGCAAATCCGTGCCTGTCTCCGGACGCGGGATTTGCCGCTGCTGCCTCCCGTGCGGGCCTTTCCTTCCGAGATGTGATTGAAAGAATTATAGAGGACAGGGGGTAGGCAGCCATGGATCTGAAACCCGTCTTGTTCAGAGAAACACCTGTCCAGGCCGATATAAAAAGAGTGAAAGAGATCATAGAATCTTCCGGATTCTTTTCCCCCCAAGAGATTGAAGTAGCCCGGGAGCTGGTTCAGGAGCGGCTTGCAAAGGGAGTTTCAAGCGGCTACTTCTTTCTGTTTGCGGAAGCGGAAGGCCGCGTTGTCGGATATGCCTGTTACGGGCCTATCCCCTGTACCGTTCAAAGCTTTGATCTTTACTGGATAGCCGTGGAGCAGTCTCTGCGTGGAGCGGGGCTTGGAAGGGAGTTGCTCCAAAGAAGCGAAAAGGCCATGGCACGGGCCGGAGGCAGCCGTGTCTATGTGGAGACATCCTCCCGTGAACTCTATGGATCAACACGGGGTTTCTACGAGGCCTGTGGGTATGGGGAAGCGGCCGTGCTGGAGGATTTCTATGCCCCGGGGGATGACAAAGTGATTTACCTGAAGGTTGTGTCGTAAGAAAGAAGCCTTAATCTCTATCCCCGTCAGGAATTAGATGCGGCAAAGAAAAAGACCTCGTGACGGAATGGCTGTTCTAAATTATTAATCAGTTACCTGGAAATTTGAATAAGATGCATCGTTTGTTCATGGGCTTCTCCTAATGACCGCAGGGGCAGAACCGTTCCCATCCCATCAAGTGTGCGGCGCCTGCAATCGTGGTACCGTAAAAAATGATCGGTTGCTTTCCCAATAACGGCATAATGGTTCCGTTGGCGACTGTGGTTCCCGTGACCAGGAGAAGGTCGGCCCATTGGACGGCATCTTCCGTGTAATCGGCGCTCTCTATGGTTATCCCGAACTTTTGTGTTCCGATGTTGTCCGGGTCCATATCCAGGACGCGCAGGGGATGCGCAGCCGCCAGGTTTTCCACCATTCGCGGTTGAAACCCGATCTGAGCGATTTTAGCGCCGCTGTAACGATCCTTCAAATAGGGAACCAGGGCCTTTCCGCATTGGACGGGCTCATCGTCCCTGCAGTGAATGGTCTTTTTGATTCGTTCCAGGTATCTGAGTACTGCGTTGAGCGACGCCACAAAGATGGCCCGTTGGTGGTTGTCGGTCAAGGGCAGGTTCAGGACCTGTTCGAGAGTCCCTTCATAATCGCCGTACATATCCGTAAACGCCTGTCCCCCGGCATCCCTGAAATTGGCCTGCATGAGTTTCTCTTTCCCCTTCTGAATGGGGAAATCCTGATGCTCCGGATCGCCGATGGCTTCTCTTGTACTGAGCGCCCGAGCCCGGATATGGATCTTTTCCGAGAGGAAGCCTTCTTTCCGCCAGAGATCAAGCGCCTTTTTCTTTAGTTGTTCGTAGATATCATCCATGATTTTTTCAGCCTCATTTTGATGCACATTTATATTCCATAAAATAATATTCTTATTCATATTAATTCGTCAACAAAAAGCTTTAGCCTTTAGCAATCTTCATCATGGTTTTTGGTATAGAATCGGCCGTGTCTCTCCTCAGCAAAACATAGCCTGAGATTACAAGATAATCCATAATGGGGATTGCCGTTCCCAAACAAATGCGATTGACTTCCAAACAACAAAAGCATATATACAAATAATACATACAAGCAAAAAGGAGAATATAATGGAAACGGCCAAAGTATTTCAGAATGGCAATTCTCAAGCGGTCAGGTTGCCGAAGGCCTATAGATTCCTCAGCAATGAGGTAAAGATATATAAAAAGGGAAATCAGGTCATTCTGGAACCGTTGGAACCAACGTGGGATCCCCTTTTTGAGTCACTCAGTGAGTTTCCGGAAGACTTTTTTGAAGATGGGCGTCATCAACCTCCCATGCAGGAAAGGGAATCCCTGTGACACGTTACCTGCTTGACACCAACATTTGCATATATCTGATCAAGAAGCACCCCCCAAAAGCCATCGAGCATTTCAGCCGATATTCCCCCGCGGAGGTCGCGATTTCCATCATCACAGTCTTTGAACTCGAGTATGGGGTCCAGAAAAGTCAATATCAGCAACGCACACGGGATGCGTTGGCCAAATTCCTGTCACCATTGAATATCATCAACCTGGACTTGGATTCAGCGCGAGAATCTGCTGCCATTCGCGCTCACCTTGAAAAGAAAGGCACGCCCATAGGCCCTTACGATTTGCTCATAGCCGGTCTTGCCAGATCACGCGGCATGACATTAGTGACCAACAATACCACTGAATTTGAAAGAGTTGAGGGCCTGACACTGGAAAATTGGGTGCGGTAGGTTGATCCGAATAGAAAATTTTCTCGAGGATTTTACCGCAAGAAAGTTTCCCTTCACTTCATCTGGCGGCCTTAATATCCTGTTTAAAAGCGCAGACTCTTATTCCTGCCAGGAACCGGTCTGGGGTTGGGGCAATTGTCGGGCCATCATGGCGCGTATATATTTGTCGAAACCGGTTTCGTCATCCTGTTCCAGTTCTTTTATTTTTTCACGAAGCTTGTCCATGAGGCCATCATCCTTGAGCATATCGGATGGATGGAGGGTATGATATCCGGAACGCTGAAGCATTACGTAGGCCTTCTGGTCCAGTTCAGGAAGGGAAAGGAAATCGTCCATTTCTTCCATCATGCGCAATCTATCCGTCCTTAACACGCCATCCACATGCATGAGGAGATTGAGGCTGAAATCCGCGCATCGGAAATGGCTGGGCATGTCATCCAGATGGGATAAAAGAAGACGAATCTCCTGAACGATGCCCAGATCGTCAAGAGGAACGAAACGGCCCTCCAAAGCCATTTTCTCCATGGGCGATCCTGGAGGGAGAGCGAAGGTGCGAACCCGTATGAAATCGGGTCGGATACGGTTGAGGACTTTCGCGGTTTCAACCGCATGTTCCCGGCTCAGGTCTCTGCCCCCCACTCCGGGCATGATGTATTCCGAAAGGGAGATGCCGGCCTCAACCACACGCCTTCCTCCCTCGACCATATCCTCGGGACTTTCCCCTTTTTTGATCATCTTCAGGACGGTGGAAGACCCGCTCTCAAGGCCGGTATGAATCCTGGTCAATCCGGCTTTCTTGAGAAGCTTCAGAGATTCCACGCTTTTTCTCTTCAGGCTCTTTGCCCGGGCATAGGAGGTGATCCTCTCAATACCAGGGAATCTGTCTTTGATATATCGCAGAATTTCAAGCAGTTCCTCAGCAGGTAGAACAAGGGAATCCGCGTCCTGCAGGAATGCGGATGTAAAACGGGAGGCATGGGCTCCATGGTAACGGACCATGGCGTCCAGATCTTTCTTGACTTCCGCTATCGTCCGTTTTGAAAACTTCGTCCCCTTGTAGGCAGGACAGAACAGACAGCGATTCCATGGACAGTTTCGCGTGACGCGAACCAGCAGACTGTTTGCTTCGCTGGGAGGCCTGATAACGCCTTGTTCAAACATGAGCAGATCCAGTATCCGGGATCGACTTCTCCATTTCACCTTCCATCAACTCACGAGTTGCGCGCCCAGGTCAAAGGCCTTCAGGTTTGCTTTTACTTTTTCAGCGGCCATCATGCCGGAAATCGTCTCGGAAAAATCGGCCCGATCGAACGGCAGCACGTGAATTCCGGCCAGGGCGCCTAACAGGATGATATTCCCCAGGATGGGCGCCCCGAGCTTGACCGCCTCGTCGGTGGCGGGAAGAACATACAGGGCGCGGCTATAGGTCGTAAGCCACCTATTCAGGTCAGCCTGTTCAGGATAATCCATTTCTCCGCAGATGACCCCTACCGGGTAAACCGGCCGGTCGTTGGTGATAACCAGGGTCTCCGGGTTTCCGTAGACGGACAGCACCCGCAGCGCCTCTACGGGTTCCAGGGCCACGACAATATGGGCCGTTCCTTTGGGGATCTGGGGGGACCAGGACGACTCGGCGGAAATTCGCAGGTGGCTCATGACCGAACCGCCCCGTTGGGTAGCGCCGAAGGTTTCGCCGACAGTAACATCCAGACCTTTGCCCACCAATATGTTGCCTAAAACTTTGGAAGCCAGAACATTCCCCTGGCCGCCTACGCCGGTGATGATAACGTTATAGGGATCCCGGGGTAATCGTATTTCTTTCATATCATGCGGCCTCCTTCTTGCTAATGGCGCCGGAGGGGCAGATGGACGCACACACCCCGCAACCGGCGCACATTACCTCGTCTATCCTGGCCTTTTTCTCTTCCTTGTCCCAGACCAGACCCGGACAGCGAAAGGACCTGGTGCACAGGCGATTGCAGCCGCAGGTTTCCCCCAGGCAGATTTCCGGATTCACGGACATGTCAAACAGCTTTTTGGATTTCTTTTCGGGGCTCAGGGCGCAGATCTGTTTCAGGATGAGCACTTGCACGCCCTTCCCGTATTCCAGCATATCCAGAAGGGTCGATCGGGTCTGATCCAGATCGAAGGGATCTCGGATCTTTACATCCGCCCCCATCCCTTTGCAAACCTCGGCTATGTCGATGGCCCGGGACCCTTTGCCCACGGCGTTTCGGGTCAGACCGGGGTGAGATTGAAATCCGGTCATGGCCGTGCCGCTGTTATCCAAAACCACCAGAATAATGTCCGACTGGTGGTGAATGGCATTGACAAGGGCGGGCATAACGGCATGGAAAAAGGTGGAATCACCGCACACGGAGAGAACCGGCTGATTCAATCCGAATTGTCCGAGCTGTCCGAAGCCGGATGCCAGGCCAGTGCCCGATCCCATGGAATGAAGCGTTTTGAGGGTTTCAAAACCCGCGGGATACATGCCCATGGAGTAGCAACCGATATCCCCGCATACAAAGCCTTTACGGTCATCCATGATGAGGGCATTGTGGATGGACCAGAAAGAGGCGCGATGGGGACAACCCGCGCAGAATGTAACCATTCTGGGGGGTACGCCGGCAGCCGCGGCTTCCTGAACTCCTTGAATGTAGGCCTCAGGCGGTGAGGGGACTTCAACGCCAAAAATATTGGAGAGCGCATTCGCCACAAGATCAGGGCTCAATTCGTGCACGGACGGCAGCGTGCCGTCCTTTTTGCCGTGGAATTTTATGAATCCGACTCGTTCCCCCAGTTCCGCGGCCAGAACCTTGATGTTGTCTTCCAGAAAAGGTTGCAGATCTTCAACGACGAGGACCCGTTTGTTGACCGTTAGGTGTTTCTCGATAAGACGGGGCGGAAGCGGCCAGGTCGTGGCAATCTTTAATAATCCGACCCGGTGGCCAACCCCCAGCAGATGAACGGCCTCCTTGCAGTATAGATGACAGGCCGAGCTGGTGATGATCAGCAGTTCAGGGCGTTCAGGACCTGTGTAGGTGTTAAAGGGAGAGCGCTCAAAAATCTCGGTGACTTTTTTGAGTTTGTCCTGCTGGCGCTGGTGCATAAAAATGATGGTGGTAGGCATAGTGGAAACAGGACCTTCCATCTGCCCCGTCGCAGGACCATCGTAATTGAACCGGGCCCCGGGAAGGTTTTCCGGAAGTTCACCCAGCACCACCCTGCCGCTTGCGTGGGACATGCGCGTGACGCTGCGCACCATCACCACATTGCGTATCTCCTCTGAAAGTTCAAACGCCCACCGGGTGAGGTCTTTTGCTTCCTGGAAGTCCCCCGGCTCCAGCAGGGGAAATTCCATCATGCGGGCGTATTGGCTGGAGTCGCCTTCATTGGTGCTCGATAGCGCCCCCGGGTCTTCGCAGGACACCAGGACCATGCCCCCCCTGGTGCCGTACTGGGCAAGGTGCAACAGAAAATCGGCCGCCACGTTGACGCCCACCTGTTTCATGGTGGCAAGGGAACGAAGTTCGCTGAAGCTGGCGGCTGCCGCCACCTCCAGGGCCACCTTTTCGTTGACCGACCACTCCACGTAGAGATCGCACTCCTCTGAAACCTTGGCCAGGTTTTCTATAATCTCCGAGGAAGGTGTTCCCGGGTAGCCCGCCGCCACCCTCACGCCCGCTTCCAGGGCGCCTCGAGCGATGGCCTCATTCCCTTGCAGCAGCAAGCTTTCACCGGGCCTGCCTTGGGTTATTGTAAGCATATTTTCCTCCGGTATACTTATTTCGATATCAAGACCTGGTCCTCAGGGCCAGGTGTATCAGTCACCAAGTATGGAATCGGCAACATCCTGAGGAACACGCAACAGAGCCCTCACGTTGTCATCCGATGGATTCAACAATCCTCTCTCTTTTAGCTTCAAGAATGCACGCTGTTTCTTGTTCCCGGCGGCTTCCTCAAGGTGTTTCAGATTTATCTCGGGCATAGGCTCCGTGATCAGCAAACCTGCAGCCACGGCGCCCGCCACCAACGCGCTTCCTTTTTGGCTGCGCACCAGCAGGGTATTCCAGCCGGGTCTTCCCTCAAACATGCCCACCGAAAGATCAGCCCACTCGGAAGTCATATCCGGACACAGGCCACAGGTCTCCGGGATAAACGGCCTGATTTCATCCAGCGGGATTTCAACCGTTTGATCACCCAAATCGACAACCAGCACATTGGCAGGCGGCGGCGGAATGTCCATCCCCTTTATACGCGACAGTTCCAGCCGTTCGCCGAGAAAAGCGTTGAGAGATTTCTGATCCAGACTCCAGTTGCAGAAAAGTCCGATGGTCAAAGAAACACGATCCTCAAAATCTTCGCGGCTCAGAGGATTCATGCGCCATTTGGCAACGGCGGTCATCTGGCAGGGCGTGCCCACCACCGCCAGGGAATCGCGCTTTTCCGCCACAGCTTGATTCAGTGCGGCAAGCGTGGGGGCCGCGGTGAATTTAGAGCCGGCGCAATCCAGAATTTCTTCACGACTCGATGCAATGCGCGGAGTAGGTCCTTTTTCATCCCTGCCTGTGAGAATCGCCGCACTGATCAGGCCTTGCTCCAATGCATGAATAAGCAGCGCCGAAACGGCGCCCCCGCCCTGAAAAACGCCTGCATTCATTTCGGGTCCCGCCTTTGCGGCCAGGGCTTCTCCGA
Organism: Desulfatiglandales bacterium; assembly: GCA_038252125.1. GTDB lineage: Bacteria > Desulfobacterota > DSM-4660 > Desulfatiglandales > Desulfatiglandaceae > DUZB01. The sequence continues at coordinate 278 of JBBSAR010000068.1, read as the reverse complement.
AATCTCCCATGGCAGCTCCAGTATAAGGCTTCTGCCACTGATGTCTGCTGATTTCATCCAGATCCACCTCGGCTTTGGGGCAGGCGGCGAAACACCGACCCTGCGTCAGGGAACAGGGAAAAATCTGGACCGTCTTCCCCTTATAGTTCAAGAAATAGGGGCAAAGGCCGACGCACGCGCCGCATCCTATACAAAGACCGCCCTTCTGGACGTCTTCTACCAACTCTGTTGGGCCGAATACATTCATACGTTCAACTCCGTTTATTCAATTTCCATCC
>JBBSAR010000067.1:0-13472 GCA_038252125.1 Desulfatiglandales bacterium | reverse complement strand
TTTGTTGTTCCGAGATCGATTCCTATCGTTTTTCCCATTTTTCCTTGCCTCCTAATATGCAAAATTTTTTATTCAATTATCGTCATTTTATCCGTATTGTCTCTTTGGGTATTGCATGATGGCACAGCAAAAGACTCAGGAATTTTTCCTGCTCACGACGACCATTGCCGGTCGAATGAGCCTTTTGTTCAGTGTGTACCCCTTCTGGAATTCATTCAACACGGTGCCTGGTTCCACCGTATTGTTTTCAGCTTCTGAAACCGCCTCATGGAAGTTGGGGTCAAATGGCTGGTTTAATGCTTCGACTCGTTCGACCCCATTTTTTTCCAGGGTATCCAGGAGGCCTTTAAGTGTCAGGTTGATCCCTTCTCTCAAAGCATCCAGAGAATTTGCATCCATGGCGTGTGCGATGGCCTTTTCAAGATTGTCGGCCACGGGGAGCAACTGTTTAATGATCGTATCGTTTGCGAACTTGGCCAGGTCCTGTTTATCTTTCTGAAACCTTTTCCTCAGATTTTCGATCTCAGCCTGGGACCTCACATAGAGTTCATAATTTTTATCGGCCAGTTCTTGGATCGCTCCAATCCTCTCGATCAGTTCCTCTTTTGTCATCTTTTCCAGAGGAATCAATTTTTCCACTTCATCTTCAGCTACGGAATTTTCCCGATTTTTTTCCTGCTCCTCTTCCGCAGGATTCTTCAACGTTTCGTCCACTGTTTCGCTTCCCTCAAAAACCTTGTTGTTTCTCACACTTCATGCCCCAGCAAAGAGAAAATTTTGTCATAAATTACACGTCATAATCGAGGGGAATGTTAAGCATCGTAAAAACTTTTGTCAAGCAAACCAACGTGTAGACGGCCATCACAGAACACGCTGTTTCATAAACAGAATATCTGCTCGGATATACTAAATACTCAGAGGCGGAATTCAATGATTTACTTGATCGGGAACAACGGATGGGGGCAGGCTATCGATTAGGCCTGTGCAGACAAGATGGTCCTTTTCAGGTCGTCGAGAAGTTGCGGGGCATACTCTCTGGTAAGCTTTTTCGTTTCTTCGTCATTGCCGCCCGTGGGCTTGAGAAAGAGCCCATCGGCTCGGGCGCGAAACATGGCGACGGCATCGCTGAAGAGTGATTTTCTGGTGTAAAATACAGCGGGAACGCCCGGATAGAAAAGCCGTGCCTGCGTTAGATTGTAAAGGCCATACTTCCTGTTCTGGCCCGCGCGGCCGCAGACTTCTTCAAAAAGGTTTCTCCAGCTGTTTACAATGGAAAAGAGCCTTTTTAAATATACGTTTGTCTGATCTCCCTCCATGTCTTCCAAGCCTTGGTACACCTCATCCAGGGTTGGAAAACCCTCCAATCTGGAAAGAAGTTCTTCCTTTTTCGTGATGCAGGGCGCCGAGATTTCAGCGTCCTGCCCCCAGAGGTCCAAAAGGAAAAGTGCCGGACCCTTTGAACCAAGCAACCGGCGTGCTTCTTCAAAATCATAGGCTGAAACGAAGTCGAATTCAGCGGAGCAGGGCGCAATTTCAGTATGAATGAGATCGTGCTCGAAATCGGAATCGTCAATAAAACAGATAATGGTTTTCATAAGCCTTTTCCGGTGAGCCTTTCCAGTGCCTCCAAATATTTCCCCCTGGTTTTTGCGATGATCTCCTCCGGGAGTTTCGGTGGCGGTGGCTTTTTCGGCCATTTGATCCCAATGAGGTAGTCCCTCAAAAATTGTTTATCAAAACTCTTTTGGGGACCGCCCGGGCGATATTCATTTTCAGGCCAAAATCTGGAGGAATCGGGTGTCAATACTTCATCGATGAGTATGATTTTGCCGTCCTTCATTCCAAATTCAAATTTGGTATCCGCAACAATAATTCCTTTTTCCGCGGCAAGAGCCCTTCCCATAGTATAAATGTCGAGGCTGATTCCGCGGACTTCCCTGGCTGTCTTCTCTCCCAATAGCTTAGATGCCTCTTCAAATGGTATGTTTTCATCATGCATCCCGTCCGCGGCCTTGGTGGAAGGAGTAAAGAGAGGTTCGGGAAGCATCTGGGATTCCTGCAATCCTTCAATCAGGGGGATGCCGCAGACCTTTCCCGTGGAAAGATAATCCTTCCAGCCTGAACCGGATAGATATCCTCTGACAATACATTCCACCTGTAGCGGTTCCGCCCTTTGCACAAGCATGCTCCTTCCTTCGAGTTCAGGTGCATACCGGCGGCAGATTTCCGGGTATTCGGAAGGTTCACTGGCGATCAGGTGGTTCGCGATGACATTTTCCAGCTTTTTGAACCAGAACAGCGAGATCCCAGTCAAGATTCTTCCTTTATCGGGAATGGGATCATCCATAACCACGTCAAAAGCGGACATGCGGTCCGTGGCCACAATTAACAGCTTGTCTTCCACTTCATAAACATCTCTTACTTTCCCTCGTTTCAGTAGCCTAAGATCTCTAAAATTGCTTTCTTTCATTACGGTTGAATGCATTAAAAGCCTCCCATCTCCTAATTGTTCTTTCTGTATTTCAATTTTGCGGCAATCGCCTGACCGGGCGCGCCATCACCGCCCTTTCAATTCCTGAAGATATTCCCGGTAAAAACCAAGCACTTTATTCCTGAAGGTCACCGTTTCACCGTATGGAGGAATTCCGTCATACTGGTTCACCCTGTGCGGACCGGCGTTGTAAGAGGCCAGGGCGAGGCTGATATCCCCCTTATTTGTCTCCATCATCTTTGAAAAATACCGGTATCCGAATGCAATGGACTTGGCGGCATCCAGGCGGTCATCTTCGCCTTTTTCCAGCAATTCTTTCCGGTAACGGGCGAAAAGCGCCGTACTCTTCTTCTTATATTCATTTGATTGCCGCATCCAATTCATAGCGATGGCAGCCTTTTCCAATCTATTGGTTTCAGTGATGTCAGGAATAATGGATATGGCGTTCTGCCTGGCTTTGCGATCCAGTTGCAAGAGGTTCATGGCCTCCTCAAAATAGTCAGGGATGTAAATGGTCTTCATCCCCAGTCCAATCCCGGTTTGAGGCATGATCTGGGTAAGACCGGCGGCGCCTACATAAGAAACGGCCTGTGGATTGAAATTCGACTCCCTTTGCATCAGGGCCATGAAAAGGAGGGGATCGGTTGGACAGGGCTTTTCTTTTTGTTTTTCAAACAGCGCAGCCAGGATCTTCATGCAGGGAGATAGAGCATCTTTTTTTTCAAGATTCCTGTAGGTTTCCCAGTTCATTTCGGCGTTGTCACTCTGCGTATCCAAGTCGAATTTTTTCTTTAGTTCTTCCGGGGCGTTTTCAATAAAACGGTTAAATACGGAGTTGACGAACCGGATATTTTCGGGGGTCAATGCCGGGGTGTTTTCAGGAAGCCCCTTGCGGATATTGTAGTATCGCCCGAGACCTTCTCTGAGATTGTAGGATACTTCCTCGAAACACCTTTTCAAGAGTTTTTCCATTACGCCGAGAGCAATGCTTCGATTCATCCTCTCATCAGGCTTTGCCTCGAGATCCTGTTTATATTTCAAGAAAAAGTCTCTGGCAGATTTCAATGCAACATTGTATTTGTTGGCAAACGTTCCAATTTTATTTATTTGGTCCTCTTTTGTTGAACCATTTTCCTCCGGCGCCATGGCCGCAACGGCTTTTGCATAAAAAAGATGGGCCTGTGCTTCCTGCTCCACACCGTTTACATAGTTGTCGTTGATATAGGCCTTTATGCCTAAAAAAAGAGCTACTTCCGGGCCTATGTTCAGTATTCCCGCCTCTCCCCGGTAAGTTCCGTCGGCGACGTTCTGTTTCTGTTCTTTCAGATTGTAATCCAGGATGCTTTTTTGGAGAATGGAGAATTCGGAAGAATCAGCTCTGGAGATTGCCTGAGCGCAAAATCCTAAGAAAAACGAAACCCAAAGGAAACAGACCGTCTTCTGTATTCTTTTTCGGAAATTCATGAGATGCATATTATAAGGTTACAACCTTACTCCAGAAATAATTTGATGAAAGGGAGGTGTGAATGCTTTTTTTATTCTCTCCTTTACATAATATTATATTCCCATTAATAATGCAAGCTGAAGAGAAATTATTCAGCATGCCTTTGGTTGGTTCTTGGAATATGGAACCTGATGCCGATACGGGGTATCCGAGGATCACGCATTTCTTGCCGAGGTCATGACACAACGATGGAAGCTTTTTGCGGTCAACCGCCGAAGTTCTTTCTGGATGCCATGTTGGGACGGTTGAATAAGTGGCTCAGGGTCCTCGGATATGATGCTATCTGCCGACACATCCTTGACCAGGACCAGGGACCGCCTCATTTTAAGGATGGTCGAATACTGTTAACGCGTCATAGGGAACGCGCTCAGAGGTTTGATCGGGTCCTTTTCCTGCGCGAAAATCACGTCGGAAACCAGCTCGCGGAAATGCGAAGTAAACTGGGGATAGATCCTGATCGGCCCCATTGGTTCTCAAGATGTCTTATATGCAATACGCCTCTGGTCAAAGCCCCTGAAGAAGTGATTAAGGAAAATGTCCCGGATCATGTTTACCACGAAAATAGTTCCAATATCCATTTCTGCCCTTCCTGCGGTCGCTGCTACTGGCCCGGGACTCACAGAAACCGGATGGAGAAACAGTTGGGGGATTGGGGCTTCTGAGATGGCTCAATAAGACTGCTCTTGACGGAGGATTATCATGAATATCGCCATTGTCGGCGGGGGTAACCGCTGTAGCATCCTGCTGGATTTTCTGGAGGCCTATACCTTTCATACCATTCAGCCAAAGATCGTGGCACTTGTGGACGAACGAGAGGACGCTCCATGTGTTGCAAAGGCGAAAGAAAAAGGGGTGTTCTTTTCCAAGGACTACAACGACCTTTTTGATCGCGACGACATAGACCTCATCATTGAGATGACGGGGAGCGAAGACGTCTTTTACGATATCCTGCGCAAGAAGAAAAGGGAGGTCCGCGCCTTTGACCATCGTACGGCACAGCTTTTCTGGGAGGTGAGCCGTGTTTCGCAGATGCAGGAGGAAACGGCAAAAGAACTGAACAAAGCAAAAAATGCCTTCAGTGTAATCATGAACGAACTTATCCAAGAAGACGTCATGATCATAGGGGCCGACTATAAAATTATAGACGCCAACGAGACACTGCTGAAAAAAGTCGGGCTGAATAGGGATGCAATCATTGGCAGGCATTGTTATGAAATTTCTCACCACCAGGCCGCCCCTTGTGAGGGGGAACATCATCCGTGCCCACTGCGGGAGGCCCTTGAGACAGGAAAACCCTCTCTTGCCACCCATGTGCACCTGGACAGGAAAGGGGCCGAGAGCTTCTATTCCATATCCTGCTATCCCATTTATGAAAATGGAGAAGTAGTAGCCGTGGTGGAGCTGTCCAAAGATATTACGAAAGATATCAATATCCAGAAGACCATGATGCAGCAGGAAAAACTCGCATCCATCGGACGGCTTGCGGCGGGAGTCGCCCACGAGATTAACAACCCTATGACGACCATTCTGACGACCGCCATGTTGATTCAAGAAGATATGGAACCGGAAAACCCCGTGTACGGTGAATTGCAGACGATTTCAGACGAAACCCTCCGGTGCAGAAAGATTGTGAGCAGCCTTCTTGATTTTGCCCGGCAGAGCAATCCCGTAAAGAAATTTCAGGATATCAATGACATTATTTTAGAGAGTGTTACCCTGACTCGGAAGCAGGCTGCTTTTCAGGATGTGCACATCAAAAATAATCTTTCAATAGAACTGCCGCTGATTAATGTGGATAGGGATCAGATACAGCAGGCGCTTATCAATCTTTCATTGAACGCCATAGAAGCCATCGAAGGGGGTGGCGAGATCACCTTCACGACCCGGCCTTCTCCCGGAAAAAACGCCGTGGATATCCTGGTGCGTGATAACGGAAAAGGGATTTCCAAGGACGATATGCCGAGGGTTTTCGAGCCTTTTTTTACCACCAAGGAAACAGGTACCGGACTGGGAATGTCCGTGACCTACGGTCTGATCCAGCAACACGGGGGCGCTATCAGTCTGCAGAGTGAAATCGGCAAGGGAACCACCTTTACCATCACGCTGCCGGTGAATGGAGACGGAAAGGAGATGCATGTCCACTGAGGATCACCGGATACTGGTTATCGACGATGAGTTGAATATCTGCACCCGATGCATCAAGATTCTGGCCAAAACAGGATACGAGGCAAAATATGCGCTCGATGGGTATGAAGCCCTGAAAATGGTGGAAGAAGGTCCGTTTGATGTGATCATTACGGATCTGAAAATGACCAGTATGGGCGGTATGGAAGTTCTTCGCCGGGTCAAGGACGTGCATCCGGATACGATGGTTATTGTGATTACCGGCTATGCTACGGTTTCTTCCGCTGTAGAAGTCATGAAGATGGGGGCTTTTGATTACCTGCCGAAACCGTTTACACCCGATGAACTGCGCGCCGTGGTGCGAAATGCATTGGATGCGCGGGAAACGCAAGTCCAGAATCGAATGTTCAAGGAGAGAAAGGCGCCTCCCAAGCCGGTAAGCCACCAACTGGTCGGCTCCAGCCCGAGAATCAAAACGGTGATCAATATGGTTCAGAAGGTGGCGCCCACCGATTCCACGGTGCTTATTTATGGTGAAAGCGGAACAGGAAAGGAACTTATCGCCAGGGCGCTTCATGCCAACAGCCGCCGGAAAGAGGAAGTCTTTTTTGCCGTCGATTGCGGGACCCTCTCCGCCAACCTTATAGAAAGTGAACTGTTCGGCTACGAAAAGGGGGCTTTTACCGGCGCTAATAAAAACAAGGATGGTATCTTTAAACTGGCCCATCGCGGCACCGTTTTTCTTGATGAGATAAGTAATGTGAGTCTTGAAATTCAAGGGAAGCTGCTTCGGTTTCTGGAAACCCGCGAATTTCTTCCCCTCGGCGCCGCCAAAGTCCGGAAAGTGGATATTCGCATTATTCTGGCGACGAATCGGGATCTGAAGGAAATGGTGGAAGCAGGAACCTTTCGAGAAGATTTCTATTATCGAATTTATGTATATCCCATAAGCCTTCCTCCCTTGAGAGAGAGAAAATCGGACATCCTCCCTATCGCCTATCATTTCCTTGATCAGTTCAACAGGATCATGGGAAAAGAGGTGAAAGGATTTGACCAGGAGGCCATAAGGCAATTGTCGGAATATCCCTGGCCGGGGAATGTGCGGCAACTGAGAAACATTATTGAAAGAGCGGTTATCCTGTGTGAGGCGGAACTGATCGGCGCAGGTGAATTGAACCTTACAGGCAAGGTGGACAACCTCGCGGAAACGGTTCCCTCTACAAATGAGGAGTTGAAAGAGCTCAAAAAGGCAGTCAAAAAAAGGGCGGGGGATCGCGTGGAGAAAAATTTTCTGCTTCATACCCTTGCCCGGAACGATTGGAACGTCACCCGCGCTGCAAAAAATGTTGGAATCCAACGGACCAATTTTCAAAATCTCCTAAAAAAACACTCCATTACAAGGCCACGCCAGATTATATCCCAAAAGGAAGAATCGCTATAGACGCGATGTAAAATTCCAAGGAGATGAAGACATGCGGGTAGGATGTTTTCCGTTTCACGTCCGAATCCTTTCTGTAAAGCCCTTCTCCCCGGAAAGTTGCATACACTGTATAATATATTCATACACTGAAAAGACGCCCATGGTGAACGGAGTGATCGCCGTTGCCGCTGCTTGTGAAAGTTAGGGGGGTAAAGCTTATTATAAGTTTAATCATATAGTTATATTTTTTGGTGGACCTATTGACGGTTGCTTTGCGTCATTGGCGCAACCCTTATAACGGGCCGGCGTATGTATGTGCTTTTTATACAGACTGGGATTTTCGGATGGATATTCCCATAAATATATATAAAAATCATTGTGTTAGTCGTTGTTTTGTTTCTGGCACAGATCCTGCTTTAATAAAGACAAAAGCTAAAGACCTACGACGTCACAATCCAGGAGGGAAGAAAATGGAACAATCTACCAAGGTACTCGTCATCGATGATGAAAGCAGAATCTGTGACAATGTGGAGAAGATTCTTACAAAAAGTAATTTTGAGGTTTCCAAAGCTGTAAGCGCAAAACAGGCAATGGAAAAAATGGCAAAAGAAGCCTTTTCTCTTCTCATATCGGATATTGTGATGCCCGAAACCGATGGATTGGAATTGCTCAGGATGGTCAAGGAACAGTGGCCGTTGACCAAAGTGATCATGATGACCGCTTATGCCTCAACGGATACGGCCATGAAAGCTATACGGATGGGGGCTCTGGACTATGTCCCCAAGCCTTTTACCCCGGATGAATTGAGAACGACTGTTATGAAAGCCATTTCGGGAGAATTGGTTGAAGCACCTCAAACCGGCAGAGAAAAGAAGAGGGGGAGGATGATTGACAGAGACATCCCCTTCGACCAGGAAGAAGTGGCCAAGTATACGGGAGAGGCCTATGTGGACACGTTGGGGCCGTCGGATATCCCCGTTGTGGGGGTGTCTTCGGAGGAAACGCTCCCCAATTATTGCCTTGTTGGAGAAATGGCTTGTGATATCTTCGGGAAACTTGGAAAAACCTGCAAGGCCGGGCTTAAGGCCTCGGCATGCCCGCAAAAAAAGGCAAGGAAAAAGGCCGCTGGAAAAACGAACCGATTCGATGCGAAAAAACTGATCGGAATCGACCAACCCTTCGATTATGAATCGGTAGTTGCCGTTACCGGTCCTGAATATGTGACGAATCTGCATCAAGACGGGATTGTCTTTGTACCTTACGAGCAGCTGAAGAAAAACTTTGCTGTTGTGACGGAAGCAGAAATAGCCGAAAGTCAAGCTGTTTCCATGGCACTGATGAAGGAGCCGGCCCACAAGAACATTCTGGTCATAGACGACGAAGTGGCGGTAAATAACAATATCAGGAAAATCCTCAACAAGAAGGGGTATCATGTGGACCAGGCGGTTTCCAAAGCCGAGGCCTTGGAGAGAATCGATAAGCAATCTTACAAGCTTGTTCTTCTGGACCTGAAAATTCCGGGTGTTACAGGTCTCGAACTGCTGCAAGCCATTCGAGAAAAGACGCCGGAAACCATGGTGATCATTGTCACAGGGTACGCCAGTATAGAAACGGCTGTAGAGACCGCAAGAATCGGGGCCGTGGATTATCTTGCAAAGCCCTTCACCCCCGCCGAGATTCGTGACGTCACGGAAAAAGCATTTCGCCTGGCGGCATAGCAAACCCCAGCCTTCCGGCTCGAAACAACAGCCGGAAGGCTTTCCATCTCCCCCTTTTTCTTTTCTGTTTTAAATCCTTGTCAGAACAGGCAGCATTGTAATCTTACAGGAGCCTCCGGCCGTCTCTGGAAAAAACTGTTGACAATGTGTAACGTATTCAGATAAAAATTCAGGGCTTTTAGGTCCAACTATAAAATTGTTTTATTTGAGGAGCCAATTCTATGTCTAATGAGATTAGAGGATCCGTACTGGTTGTAGGCGGTGGGATTGCAGGCATGCAATCTGCTCTGGATCTGGCCGATTCCGGATATTACGTTTACCTGCTGGAGAAGAGCCCTTCCATTGGCGGGGTTATGTCCCAGTTGGATAAGACTTTCCCTACCAACGACTGTGCCATGTGAATTATCTCACCTAAACTGGTCGAGGTCGGCCGGCACCTGAACATCGAGCTTATCACCTATTCCGATCTGGAATCCGTAGAGGGTTCTCCCGGTAATTTCAAAGTAAAGATCAAGAAACGGGCACGCAGCATCAATATGGACCTGTGTACGGGGTGTGGTTTGTGCGTAGAGAACTGCCCTGTAACAAATCAGACGGGATCCGTGGCACAGGCGTAGGCGTTTCATGTTTGCTTTTTTTCTTGATGAACCGAAAGATAGTCAGGGGGTTTTCAGTAATGGATGTGACAAAACCTGGTAAGAATGCTGTGCCGGCAGAGATTGAGATAGATTTTATGGAACTCGACAGGATCATTGATGATGAGTACCATTGCGACAAGGAAAACCTGATCATGATACTTCAGGCGATTCAGCGTCGTTACAACTATGTCCCCAAGGCAGCCATGAAATATCTTTCCGAGAAAATAGATGTTCCCTACAGCAAGATTTACGGGGTCGGGACCTTTTACAGCACGTTCAGTCTTGAGCCGCGAGGCAGAAATATCATTTCAATGTGCCTGGGAACCGCTTGCCACGTGCGAGGAGGCGAGAGGGTGAAGGAAAGGATTGAAGACGCCCTTGGTCTTCATGATCGAGGAACAACGGATGATATGCGGTTTACCCTTGAGTCCGTTCGTTGTATCGGTTGCTGCAGCCTTGGTCCGGTGGTAAAGATCAACGAAGACATCCATGGCCGAATAACTGCTGATGCCGTTGTGGAAACCCTGGAAAAGTATGAATAATACAGAAATGAGGCAGCAATCATGGAAATCCAGTCGAGAGCAGACATAGAAGAAATCAGCCGGGAATATATCAACGAAATCTATTGCCCGGATTACGTCAAGGTGAATATCGGCATGGCTTCATGCGGCATTGCGGCCGGCGCCAAGGCGTCCTACGATAAGGGGATGAAAGATTTTGAAGGTTCGAAAGATGTGAAAATATGCCAGACGGGATGCATCGGTTTTTGTGAAGAAGAGCCGCTCGTAGAAATATTTGGAAAAGGAAGTCCCAGAATTATTTACAAAAGAATTACGGAAGACAAGATCGAGGCGGTTATTCAAAACCATCTGGAGAAAAATTTTAAAAAGGAATGGATACTGGGACAGGTGAGAGACCCGCTGTCCATTATGGAAGAACAGAGGGAAAACCCTCAGTCCGGGGTTGCCGGTTTGGAGGGTGTTCCGTATCTGGAAGATATCCCCTTTTACAGCCCCCAGTTCAAGATTGCCCTACGAAACTGCGGGTATGTGGATCCGGATCGCATAGAAGAATATATGGTCAGGGGCGGCTATCTTGCCCTTTTCAAGTGTCTCCGGGAACTGAAACCTGCTGAAATTATCAAGATCGTAAAGGAATCCGGGCTGAGGGGACGAGGCGGCGGCGGATTCCCCACCGGAATCAAGTGGGAGACCTGTGCCAAGCACGAAGGGGAGAGATTCATCATCTGTAACGCGGATGAAGGAGACCCCGGCGCCTACATGGACCGAAGCATACTGGAAGGGGACCCTCACAGCGTGATCGAGGGGATGCTTATTGCCGGCCTGGCTATCGGCTCCAGCCAGGGTTTCATTTATGTGAGAAACGAGTATCCTCTCGCTGTCAAGCGCCTGGTAGCCGCCATCAGGCAGGCCCGGGAATACGGTCTTATTGGAAACAACATAGGAGGCGCCGGTTACCACTTCGATATCCGTCTTTCCACGGGTGCAGGGGCCTTTGTCTGCGGTGAATCAACGGCCCTGATGGCCTCACTGGAAGGGACTGTAGGAAGACCAAGGGCAAAATACATCCATACGGTGGAAAAAGGGTTTCGCGGAGGTCCTTCAAACCTGAACAATGTGGAAACTTATGCCAATGTTCCGGTGATCCTGCAAAAAGGTTCCGAGTGGTTTGCCTCCATGGGTACGAAGCACAGCAAAGGGACGAAAGTATTCAGCCTGGTGGGAAAAGTGAAGAACACCGGCTTGGTGGAGGTCCCCATGGGGATCTCTCTAAGAGAGATTGTTTTCGATATGGGAGGAGGTGTCCCGAAAAAGAAAGCATTCAAAGCGGTGCAGACAGGGGGGCCTTCAGGAGGATGTATTCCTGAAAGATACCTCGATCTGCCGGTGGATTTCCAGAAGCTGGCGGAAGTGGGTTCCATTATGGGTTCGGGCGGCATGATCGTCATGGATCAAGATACTTGTATGGTGGATGTTGCCCGATATTTTCTCGATTTTCTCAAGGAGGAATCGTGTGGTCAGTGCACTCCTTGTCGGGAGGGCGTTACACAGATGCTGACCATATTGAATGACATCTGTGAGGGAGCAGGGAAAGAGGGGGACATAGAACTCCTTGAAGAACTGGGGTCCATGGTTCAAAAGGCATCCCTCTGCGGATTGGGAACATCCGCACCAAACCCGGTACTCACGACCATCCTCTATTTCCGTGACGAATATGAAGCACATATTCGAGAAAAGAGATGTCCAGCCGGAGTTTGCAAGAACCTTTTCCATTATGAAATCGATCCAAAGGCCTGTAACGGATGCGGGGTTTGCGCCCGCAAATGTCCTCAGGAGGCCATAACCGGAGAAAAGAAGAAGTCGCACTTTTTGGACCGGAACAAGTGCATCAAATGTGGCATCTGTTACGATGTTTGTAAGTTCAATGCCATTGCCATTCAATAGCAGGGAACAGAGGAAGGGTGGAATTTATGATTACTTTCAAACTCAACGGGAAAGAAATTAAGGCGGAAGAAGGGGAATATATCCTCCAGGTTGCCCAAAGAAACGGGGTGGATATCCCATCCCTGTGTTTCCACAAGGCCACCGAGCCTGCCGGAATGTGTCGGTTGTGCACCGTGGAAGTTTTTGATGGCCGGAGAACGCGCTTCGTTACGTCGTGCAATTATCCTGTGTGGGAAGGCATGGAAGTGAAGACCGATACGAAGGACGTTCATGAGGTCAGGAAACTGCTCCTGGAGCTGCTTCTTGCGCGCTGCCCCGAGTCTTCGGTTATCAAGAATCTTGCGGCGAAATACGGCGTACAGGAATCCCGTTTCAAGAAAAAGGATGATGATTGCATCCTTTGCGGCCTCTGTGTGCGTATTTGCGAAAAGGTGGGCAACAGCGCCATATCTCTCACGGGAAGAGGTGCGGACATGCAAGTGGACACCCCGTTTCATGAGCAGACGGATTTCTGTATGGGGTGCGGCGCCTGTGTCTCTGTTTGCCCAACCGGGCACATCAAGCTTGAAGATATTACGAAACACGCTGGAAAACCAATCCCATCGGAATATGATATGGGCCTGAAAGGAAGAAAACCGATCTATGTTCCCTATGCTCAGGCCATACCGAACATCCCCGCCATCGACCGCAATACATGCATGCATTTCAAGACAGGAGCGTGCAAGATATGCACGGAATTCTGCGGTGTGAACGCCATTGATCATTCGCAGGAAGATGAAATTGTCGAACTCAATGTGGGGGCTATCATTCTTGCATCGGGTTTCCGGCCTTTTGATCCTTCCCTGTTTGATACCTACAATTATGCCAAACTCCCGAATGTGATTACCTCCATGGAGTTTGAGAGAATACTGTCTGCCTCCGGCCCGACCCTGGGACACCTGGTTCGCCCGTCCGATCACAAGGAACCCAAGAAAATCGCCTGGCTGCAGTGTGTGGGTTCAAGGGATATCAACCGTTGTTATCATGGGTTCTGTTCATCGGTGTGTTGCATGTACGCCATCAAGGAGGCGGTGATTGCAAAGGAACATTCCGGAAGCGATCTGGACTGTTCC
>JBBSAR010000066.1:0-13785 GCA_038252125.1 Desulfatiglandales bacterium | reverse complement strand
TACAGGAAAAATGTTAGCCCGAAGTCTAACTGGTAATAATGTGAGACTCTGTGGCAAAAAATGTGGGACTTAGCACCTTGAGATTCAAAACGGAAGATTGGAATCACCACTTTTCACTTTCCAGGAGCGAAAAAATAGGTGCTGGAAGATTGTTTTTGGCTGGCTGAGATCCCGAAGAGCGAACAGAAGATTAATAGCTACTATGGGAATGAAACGCCCGGAGGGGAAGCCCTGCATGGAACGCTTAAAGAGGAAACTCTGAAAAATAGTCCCAGAGAGGGGGCTCCGCAGGAAACGCCCGGCGGAGGGGGACCTGTGCCGAGGCAATAAAACAGGTAATAACGTTATCCGAGTAAAGATCCCACCCGAAGGACGTGGGTTTCTACCTCGAACCAAACACAATCTGCCGGGTGCCTTGCTGGCGCCCGGCAGCCTTTGTAAGGCTAAAAATAGAAGTGTCAGTGTTTCGCCGTTCCCAAAAGCTCTTTATAGTGACTATTGAATTTTTCTGATAGCGTATAAAGGGTATGGCCATCCGCCTTACTATCCTTTATGATGTGCCTTACTTCACCGATTACCTTCATATAGCCTTCACCTTTTTTGAAAAACTTTTTGACTTTATTTGCAGCCTGCTTTTGGCACGCCTGTCTTGTATTTCCAGTTATGATCAAGTCAACACCCGAAAAATTTTTTGTCATAGATTCGACTCTAGCAGCACTGTTAACCGCATTTCCAAGAATAAACTGTTTTGAAGATATTTTATCACCGTCTGTCTTGTACTCCATTTCGATAAAACGGGCATATGCGGTGTGGACACCAATTCCAAAATTATATCGTAGATTACGACGGTCTATCTTCAGCGCTCTGTTATACTCTTTGAGATGCCCTCTCAAAAACATTCTCAAATGAACTGCACATTGCACACAAGAAATGGCGTGAGACTTATTTACGAAAACGATTAGATAGCCGTCCCCCGTGTGGTTAAATGCAAAATCAGATTTGTTTACACCAGAATGCTCGTAGAGATAGTTTATAATCTCTTCGTGAATTCCGATTATCATTTTAACTATTAACATTCTTTGCTCTTTGTTTTTCAATAATCTAAGAAGGGCTGTTGAATTCCTAAGATCCAAAACCATTGCTGTAGCAGCCCTATTGGCAGGATCTTCGGTGGAGCTTATCGTAATGGTCATGTTTTACCTCTCATTCTTGCCATTCGCATAACGATAGGAATAACCGGCACAGCCTTATCGAGTCCGGTTAATTCCTTTGTTCGGTGATTTTCAATTTTTATGGACTCCAGACTTGGCCTACCCAATTTGGATCTCAGTTTTCATCGCCCCTCAGTTATACGAGATTGGAGTTGACGAACTCCCAATTGACAAGATTGTTTAAAAAGATATCAAGGTAGCTGCCTCGTCCGTTTTGATAGTCAAGGTAATATGCATGCTCCCATACATCTATCGTCAATAAGGGCTTCAAGCCATGAGCTATGGGTGTATCGGCATTTGAAGTTTTCATAATCTCTAACTTGTTGTTTTTTATAATTAGCCATGCCCAGCCGCTACCGAACTGAGTAAGTCCGGCATTCTTCAACTGTTCGATGAAATTGTCATATCCTCCGAAATCAGCATTGATCTTCTCTGCAATATCGCCTGTGGGGAATCCCTCGCTATTAGGTTTCATTGATTGCCAGTAAAATGTGTGGTTCCAAACCTGAGCTGCGTTGTTGAATATTCCCATTTTTTCAGCATTATTCACTGTCTTTTTGATAATATCTTCTATCGTTTCATTGATCAGATCTGTTCCCTCGATTAGCTTATTGAGGTTGGTAACATAAGCCTTATGGTGTTTCCCATGATGAAAGGTCAGTGTTTTCGTACTGATATGTGGTTCCAAAGCATCTTTTTCGAAAGGAAGATCGGGCAGGATAATAGTCATGTTTTTTTCCTTTTGTATGAAAATTGTTTCTTTACACCGAACAAGTTATTATCAAGGCCTGCATATCATCACCTTTGTAATGTTATGCAGCCCAAACTGCAATTTATTGCCAAAAAAAACACCTATCAGTCGATGCAGATACATTGAGAATATCTGAACTTCCCTCGCATGTCAAAAACAAGAGGTATGGCTTGGGTAGCCTCCCGTACCCACCGCCACTGATCAAGCTATGGCGCTCAGGAGTATGCCTGTAGCCCTCCTCTCCTCCGCACGTCGAGGGTCGCGCAGTGAAAAGAGCCGCCGAAGGGGGCATAGTTGGCAAACGAACAAATGATTGGCTCGAAGCCCCAGTCCTTGAGCTTCTTGATGAGGGACTCCTGCGACCGCTCCACGATGACTCGCTTCTCGTCGAGCATCAACACATTGATGCTGAGCCAGCGGCTGCACATCGAGGGGATCCGCCACGGGACCGGGTTCGGTTCGGGGGCGATGAGCTTGTCCCAGGTGGCGAACATCGGAGGCAGTCGGTTCGGATCAATGTAGTCCGGATTGATTAGCAGCTTCCCCGGTGCGAGCGGCATAAGGCTCGAGTCGATGTGCATGGGCTGGCGACTGCGGGTTTCGAGCAGGGTGATGCGGAATCTGTCGCCGAGGTGAGTCCGGAGCCAGTGAATGCCGGACTCGTTCGTCACGTTGCTGCGGATGCCGAACAGATCCCGGCCGCAGCGGACAAAGTCGGCGGCGTCGAAGACGGGCTCATAGTCGTTCACGACGAAGGGGATCGGCTCGCCCGCCTTGGGGAGGCGATAGTCGTGGTTGTAAAGTTCATCGACCAGCGCCGGGCGAGGCGCGGTGGTCCACCTCGCCCCCCTCGCCGTGTACTCCTTACGCAGTGGGCGGTAGGCGTCCACCTCGAAGTAACGAGACCGCCAGGCCATTGGCGTCTCGATGATCTCATCGCCGATGACGAGAAGCCCGTCTCTCGGGCAGGCCGCGCAGAAGCCCTTCGACTGCCAGTGCGGCGTCTTATAGGTGACGGAGAAATCCGTCACCGCCGGGCGGCGCACGGTGATACCTTCCGCCTCGAGGATGTGAATGAACTCATCCAGCTCGCGTTGGGCCGGGCGCACGACGAATTTGGGATAGGGAAGCCCGGCGACCAGCTTATAGAATTTCATCAGCCTTTGGGGGATGTTAAAGCTGACCGTGAGGTGTTTGGACGGGATCATCGCACCCTCGAGGCGCCCGACCACAACCTCCTCGAGCGGATCCCATTCGTTGTAAGAACAAACCGGTGAACCCGTCACCACGTGTACTCCGACCGGCCAATCCCTAAGCTTTGCGCCCCGGATCGTCCTAAACCAGGATTCCCGAGATGGACCATATTCTCTTTCCTTTCGACGGACCCCGCACTTTAATTGCCGCCCATTGAACAGTGACGGCGCAGGTCTTGTTTCGTCAAGCCCTGGTCTCCGTCAGACAGGACCTGAATCTGAAGGCTATCCTGGTCCTCTGAAATCGATACCGGCCCCCGCTGCTGATCAGTCAGGCTGTGCCGGATATTCTTGATCAAAAGCCCCAGATCCGTCTGGTCTATTCGCTGCCCTGATGGGGTTTCCAGAAGAGGATCATCCAACATCAGATGAAACGTGAAAACCGGCAATAAACCCGGTAGTCGCATGAGAACCTTTCCCTGCCGGTCAGGATACACCAAGACCATCCGTGGAAAGGGAGGTACCACTTCGATGCGAATCCACTTTGGCTTCTTAAAGGTGTATAAGGACTTTTTCGTTTTAATGGAGCCGTCTTTATTGTAAACTCTTACTTCCACCTCAGTCGGTGATAAGAACTCGCTTTTTTAAGCATTAAGTATAAGAGAAACGGGGTTGGGTGTCAAAAAGAATCTGACCGCAGGATATTGTAGTCGCAACGGGGGGCTTCAATATGGAAGTCTCAGTTCAGGGCGGACCTGGATGTGGTGAGCCTGTCAAGGCCCCTATGACGCCGGCCTCCGGCCCATAGGGGCCTACGCCCCGGCGGGGGGATCTGGAAATGGTGGAAATTAGAGTAAAAGAACCCGTTGAACCTGATTCCTTTTTCAAAAATCAGGAAGGGAGAATCTCCGTGTAGACCGGGTCCACATATAGCCACTTATCGGAACCGTAAGAAGGATAGCGAGCAAACGCAAGATGTAGTGGCCCGTTAAAGCTCAAGTCTGACGATAAATAGATCTCCCAGAGGTAAAAAGCCCAGCGGCGTTGCATCTTCATCTCACAATGGGTTAGGCAGGTTTTGTGTTAGAAAGATTTGAGCTCCTAACAGAGGAACTCCCCCTATTAGGAGCTGTGTGGACAGCATTTAGCATGTATCATCTGAGGCAACCTTCTAAATCGAGATTGGATAAATCGTGAATATACTCACATATAGTTAAACTGAATAGGACTTCCTATGTCAACAAAAAAGGTTGCAAGGAATCAAATGGCACAGGAATGATTTAGGCTTGAGAATATTTCTTCTCTGTGAAAATTCATCCTCAAGAAATCGCATGAAAGCATAGTTTTCGATTGTCAATGGTAATTAGCAAGTGTCAAGAAACGCCCCAATTTACATTCTCCTATCTCTGCGCTTTTCTTCCCGCTTTTCAATCTCTTCGGTAAAGAGATCGAGGCGCAGAGGGCAGGGAGATTGATTAAGCTCGACATATTGGCACTCAGATTGATTGCATTGCACAAACAGCTCGTCTTTTGATTTACGACTAATAGAAGGATTATTTTTTAAAATAATTTCAACATCCTCACATACAACAGTACAAAAATAATCTTTTGCTCTTCGGTTTGCCAATGTTCTTCTCCCTTTCACGGGGCCAGCCGGATGTCCGTGATACTTTGACATTTACCAATGCTCATCTATCCTGATCTTCCACTACCTCGGATCTATCATTCGTTTTGGTCTATTGAGAATATTTAAATATGGACGGAATTTGTGATATCGCCGTACCCTCAGGTGTGACTTAAATTAGTTCAGCATCGCACATCGACTGATGTTATGCAAGGCTGGGATATGTATCACTTCGTATTCTTTTCTGAAATTTCAAACGGATGGTCTACAGGTATGCTGGAATCCGATGTTCAAAGGTTTTTTTGAGCACTAAAATATATTTTTCACACAACCATTGGACTATTCATTTTTTGGTATACGAACCAAGAATTTGGCTTCATGAGCCTTAATCTTTTGCTTTTTCTATATTCCTTTTTCAAGTTTCTTTTGAGCGTATTTTTTATAAGGTCTTCACGTTCAAGCACCCCCATATTTCTTGATTAATTCAATGACTCCCTGCAGGACTGTTTCAACGGCCAGCGCCGCCAAGAGTAGTCCCATCACTCTAATAAGAACTTGTGAACCCGCATTGCCGATCACCCGATGAATGTAATTGGCCGCCAGCAGCAATGCCAAAGTGAGGAGCAGAATGGAGATCAAAATTCCTGCCGTAATGCTTTGATCCAGCACACCGTGAACGTTGTTGTCGGTGAGAAGAACAATGGCAAGAATGGATCCGGGGTTTGCAATGGAGGGTATCGCCAAAGGAAAAACCGCCACATCATGCGCCACTTCCGTGTTTCCGGATGGTTGACCGAAGTCATCGCCCCCGAACAGCATCTTTATCCCAAATATGAAAAGAATGATGCCCCCCGCCACCTGAAACGATAATAGGCGGACTCCAAGCCAGGTAAGAAGTATCTGCCCGACAATCAGAAAACCCAGCAGAATAAGCGCGGAATAAAAAACACACCGCAAGGCAATGCTGCGTCGTTCTATGGGAGGCCGTTTGGCGGTAACCGCCACGAAAAGTGACAACGTCCCGACAGGATCAATGGTGGCGAACAGCATGATCGATTCACGGATGATTTCTTCCCACATGGTTCCTCAAAACTACGTGATTTTTCCGTTGCATATCACTGTCATATTGTTAAGAGTTGAACCGGCCTGTGCCCCCGACCTCGTAGTCCGGTACAGGGTCTCCCTTCCAAAGGTTCCGACCGGCGACTGCATGGGTTGCCCGCTGATACTATTCGGCGTCAGATGGTTAAAACACATTGACATCGAGATCACCCTGCCATGTGCCGTCAAATATTCCGTCGTCATTGTCGTCAATGGCAAAATGAAATTGATATTTCCCCGCCGTAGAAAGCGTCCCGTTCCAGATGGTATAGGTGGACAACCGGAAAACGGGCAGGTGTATGGGATTGAGCCCCTTTTCCCAGGTAAAGGTGCTTACGTCGTAACTGAACGTTCCATCCGGTCCCGTCCTCCAGATCCACCAGTCCACAGTACCTTCCTGGGGTTGATTCACGGGATCGAGGCTTACTGCAATGTTGATGGAGTCGTCGATTTTGACCATAATATCGCGACCCCCATTGGCGGTGATCCCAGGGAATATTCTATTTTCCGGTGCAGCAAGCCCCGTCAGCCCTATCGTGTCGTTGGCGAACTTTACCACGTTTTTCACCTGACTGTAGGCAATGCGGAAATACCCGCCTTCTCCCCAGTTTACGCCCCATGAGTTCTTGACAATAAAGTACCCTTCCCTGTCATCATATCCTACGAGGACTACTCCATGCCCTCCCGTGTTGGAGCCGGAAGTATAGCTGTAGATGCCGCTCTTGTAGTAGTCGAAATCCTCGTAAACCTCAAATGCGACAGATAGCGGCCCCAGCGTTACCAGCATGGACTTCAGGACATTGAGATCCGGAACAGCATCTTTGCTGATATTGACCCAGTTCTTGACATTATAACTGGAATAAAACCCTAAACTCTCCTTACAGATCAATCCGCACTCCGTATCATAGGCCTGGTAAGGATAGCAGTCCTCTTTGGGAAGCCCGGATTTGCGGATGTATTCCGCAGTCGTATCAAGCTCGCCGCCGTCAATACAGTTACCGGCAATGGAACAGGAAACCAGGGTCTGCTCGGATAGGTCCAGGTCGGCGCCGGGCATATCCAGCGCAATTAAAGCCAGGGACTCCAGTGCTCCAACCACCGAAAAAGCCCAGCAGCTTCCACACTGACCCTGATCTCTCACCGGCGTAACATAGTTCTTTCCGTCCACGTCTCTCCAGTCGAAATGGCTGGGAATGGAACCGGCCGTGCTCAAGCGCATGTCCTGCAGTGAATGCCCCGGATAACTCTTTACACCGGGACGAAGCCCGAGACGCATGGGGTTGGTCTTATCAGGCATTTTTGCCTTCCATCTGGCGCCGGATTGATTAATGGCATCTTGAACCGTTGAAAGCTCCAGCGCAAAAGCAGGCGATGGGACTACACACACGAACATGAGCATCCATAACGCAAAAGTAATCTTTCTCATAAGTATCCTCCAATATTAAATGAATTTCTAAAGTGGAAAGGCCACCTGATATTCTTTGAATCGCGATTGCTTTCAACCCGGATTCTTCCACTGGTTGTCTTGGGTCTTGTATCGTTGCAAGAATTGTTTGCCGACAACATCAAATTAGAAGTTTTATCAGTGTTTCTTAAATATTCTGGTTCCGAAGAATTGTATGGTTTGATGTATATGGAAGGTATTTGAATTGAATAGTCTCCCCCCTGTCCACAGGGGAGATGAAGCGATTTCGCTTGTAGAGTAATACTTTTCCGCAGGAATACAACTTAGAGTTACGAATTCATATTCAGGGGAGCTGTTGAAATTTGAAAAATCATAAAACCTCAATCCTTTTCGCGATACAAATGGTATTCATAAGATTGGATCGAACCCCAGTATTGAACTTCAGGATTCCAACTGAATCCCAATTTCGACTGAAATGACGCTTAGTTTGAAAATGAACAGGCACTGCAGGTTTCCAACACTTTGGTTAGTTAGCTGCCTCCACAACATTCTGCGGTCATATTTTGCTTGATCCACAAGGCTATTTCCACTATATTTCTTCCTCATCCTAATAATTTACAGGGAGATCCTTAATGGCTCAATTGATAATCGATGTCGACAAATGCAACCACGATGGCCTCTGCGTAGAGGAATGCCCGGCCCGGGTAATAGAAAAACCTGGCAAAGATGTTCTGCCCTTCCAGAGCGATGATTTTGACGAGATCTGTCTGGAATGCGGCCACTGCGTAGTTGTGTGCCCCACTGGCGCCCTGTCCCTGGATTGGCTCACCCCGGAAGATTGTCCGGAAGTGGCCGCTATGCTGGATGCCGATACGGCGGAAGCCTTTCTCCGGGCTCGGCGGTCGATCCGCCGCTTCAAAAACAAGCCGGTGGAGCGGGAGAAGATAGAAAGACTGCTCCATGTGGCCGGCCACGCCCCTTCAGCCAAAAACTTCCAGCCCTGGGAGTGGATCGTTATCAACGATAAAGCTCAGACCGAGGTTTTTGACGCTCTGATCCTGGATTGGATGAAGGCCATAGCGAAAAAACAGCCCCAGGTGGCGGAAGTCCTGAAAATCCCGCGCACTATTGATCTGGCGGCAGCTGGTAAATATAAGACCTTGCGCAACGCCCCCTGCTTAATAGTCTGCCACGCCGATAAAGACTGGGCCTGGGCAACCGAAGATTGCACCCTGGCCCTCTCTTACTTAGAGCTTATGGCCCCCACCTTGGGTCTGGGAGCAACTTGGTCGGGCTATTTCATGAGCGCCTACAAAACCTATCCACCCCTGGCGGAAGCTCTGCCCCTGCCCGAAGGCCGCAAAATCGCCGGGGCGATGATGCTCGGTTATGGCTCCTTCAAATACTACCGCCTGCCGAACCGCGGACCGGCTGTAGTAGAGTGGAAGTAGGTTGAGTTGGATTCCGAGCGGCCGTTCTATAGGTAGTGTCCATCCATTAATGAACCCGCAGTGCTCACAGGTTCATTAATGGATGGACACTAGCTCAATGAATTCTTCACCAGAAATCAGAATACTGGTTTTGATGTCTTTGCTTCCTGGTTTCATGGAATTTTCCCGTCATCAAAATATTTCATTGAGCTGCTGTTATGGGCAATTCCCATCCCTTTCCTCGATAAAAAAAGGTCCATCTTGTTTTCCTCAAGAAAAGGGCCTTTAAAAATTCAGCGCATAATTTTCCCTGCCAGGATTATGGACAATCTGAATTGATTTGTGAAAACTGCATTGAAAATGGCTGAGCGGTCAAGATATTTCGTTCTCTGACCGATAATGAAGATTAGGGAGTGATTTTAATGCATGATGACTTGCGCCCTTACGTCTTCTTGACAAGATAATGAATCGTAGGCTATTTTCCCTGTATCTTTCCAGAAAGGAAATGAACCATGAAATGTGTTATTTGCGGCATTGAAACCGATGGCATCAAAGAAGCTATTGACCGAGCTTGGAAGCCATATTTCTATGAAGCTGAAATCGAGCGTGGACCTGCCTGTCCTGAATGTTCGGAAATCCTTCTTCACATGAGTGATGATGGAGAGATGGATTTGAAAGAACAATTCAGGGGGAAAATCGTTTACAAAGAGAAATTCGGGCATACAGACCCTGAAGAAAGAATCATCGTTGATATCTTCTTACAAAACAGCGCGCAAAGCATCCTGAATTGAGGTTACCGCTATATGATCCTTACGAAATCCGATTTGATAAAGTCCATTTACGAAAAGTTGGAAATGGACTAATATTGGATGCCAGAAGGATTGTAGCCTTTAAGTGTTCAGAGGTCTTGAGGGAGAAGATGAATCCGGAGAAGGACTGATGGATGAAAAAGAACTGAAAGAGAAAGCTGAAATCATTCTTAGGAACCATCTCCTGCGCTGTTTCGATGATGTTGCCAAAGAGTTTCCAGGCTTAACAGATATGCCCCAGCAAGAGGCAATTGAGCATTTATTGACCCTTCGAAGAGAAAGGAAAATCAAGATAACCTTGAATACCATTGCTAACTCGGTGAAGACACGAATCGATTGGATTTCATGAAACCTTAAAATGCTGAACAACTGACCCCACGAAAATTGAAATGAAAAAATTCACATCACTCATAATATCCCTGTCCCTTATTTTCCTGTTCGCTGGTTCCTAAGAAAGACCAAGACCGGGAAATTGAAAGAATGTGTGCCCGGGTATCAGATTCGGGTTGTTCCGGAGGTTATTCCTGCCGGGATTCGGTTAACAATCCCGATCTTTTACCGCTTCAATCACATCAATAATCTGACTCCTGATCCCCGGGACTTTTTCCTCAATCCTTTCCCAGGAAGGAAGATCGCGTGAGTATCGATGCTCCTGCTTCATCCTCTTTTCCGTGTCTATGATGGCCTTTTGAAGTCCCAATCGATTGAATTCGTCAAATTCAGGGTTCACGGCCGTATATCTCATAAACATCTTAGAAATATTTTGCGGTGCATCCAATACTTCGCCCGCCTCGATGATGGCCTCGGTGATCACTTCGTTCACGAAGGTTTCTTCACGGTCACGATCGTATTCCAGGTGATTGAGCCTGGCATTCTCCGCATATTTTTTGATCAACTCATCTGTTACCGATTGATAGGTTAAGGCCAGATCCCGGAAGAAATGGCTTGAAATTTCCAGCCCTTCCTCCATGACCAGGGCATTCAAGAGCGTGGCGATAATGTCCGTAGACATCCTGTGCAGACCCTTGTCCGCATTGGATACCGAGACCTTCTGGTGCTTATGGTCAAAATATCCCTTCGAAAACTCCACCTGCGCTATCTGGTTGGCCTTGCGGTATACCTCAATAAGGGTCAGGATTTCCACCCCCCAGTTGAGGGTGTATTTGATCCGCTGCAGCAGTTCCGTGTCAATGACAAACTCTCCTGAAAGCTGGTAATGAAAAAGCAACAGAAAATCGATGATGCGGAGCATCTTTTCTTCACCGCTATCGGTGAATTTCCGCTTGAGTGCAATGAGGAGCGGATCCACCAAGAGCCGTTTTACCCGACCGAAAAAATGACGGCCATCGCTCCTGGCGTAATAGGCCTTGGAAAACTGATAGTTGAAGACCTCCACCGGGAAAAAGAGTCGGTCCAACTGGGTGCGCTTGAAAGTCCTGATGTCCGCATCCAGCAGCCCGACGGAAGTGGCGCTTAAAACAATGGCAACTCCGAATGACATAAAGACATTTCTGCCCTTTCCCCGTTCAGTCAAATCTATTCCTACTGATTCCAGCCGTTCGTAGATCCCTTTGAAGTCGGGACCATCGTTCCACTGGATCAGGACTTGCGGCAGTTCGATTTCAGAAATGATCTTCTTGAGAAGATGGACATCTTCCTGTGTAGCCGCATCAAGCCCGATAATGATGTTATTGAGATAGGTGGCCCCTTTTAGTTCATTTAGTATATTTTCAAAGACCGACCGGTTTTCAGGCTGGGTGAATTCCGAAGCCAGGGCCGGAATGACAAGGACCGGCTTTCTCCACCGTGAATGCCGGATCAATTCGTCCAGGATATCGGTTTCTTCGGAAAGCCTGTGGAATGTTGTAATCTTGGTGCTCTTCTGTGAATATTCCGACATGCGAAGTTCCTCCGGGTATCAGGACTGACTCAAGATTGGCGAGCAGACGCGCTGTCTCGCTGCCTTCGCTTTTTGCGTTTGTAAAACGTGGTATAGGCTATACCGGCAATGATACAGGACAGGCTGAGGTAGAAAGAGAAACGATCGGAAACGGCGCCGGGATAGAAAAGTTGCAAGGCATTGCAGACCGTCGGGAGGAGAAGCAACATCCCCCAGAAAACAGCAATGAAACGGCAACCATGAATCAGATTCTCATCATACCATTCTTCTTTCGGGAGGTCGGCGCGAGCATATTGTAACGTAAAAGGTTTTCCGACTATTACGGTGAGCCAAATAAGACCATCCAGAAAAGCGTTGGCAATTATTCCCATTTGCCTGGCAAGCCATAGCCAATGGAAAACATAGAATGATATTGTACAGAAAAGGAAAAACAACAGGGTTGCCCATTGCAGGATAAAACCCTTCCGTAGCCCCTTCCATGCCGACACAACAGAAACAAACAAACAGACCGCAACAGTTCTTCGCAACGGTTCCCACCCGTCGGTCGGCAAAAAGAGAAAGAGAATCCAGGGTAAGAATCCGAGTATGAAAGCAAGAACTTCCAGTAATTCGCCGCCGATTTTAGATTTCATGGTTCTTCTTCTCACCTACGCCATCTGTTTTTTTATGCGCAAAAGATCATTTTCGTCGGGCGGAAAGGGGTAGTTCCGTATGTCCGGGCCTGGTTTGGAATTGGCGTAGGGTCGGTTGCAGGCGACCTGACCGTCATAGCCCGAACAACCGCTTGTGCGGAAAGGCTCTCCCGATTGGATAACCTCTTCCAACTCGGAAGGAGAGATGCCGAATCCGGTGATCCGGTCTTTGTGGTTCCAGGTGAAGCGGCTCTCCGCCGACAACTGGTGGTCGATCAGGTGTCGTGCGAGCTGTATGCGCCGATACTGTTCCATGGGGGGCATTTTGTGGTCGGCCATTCTGGATTTCGCTTCGGGAAAAAAGGAGAAGAGGTGTGTCCTCGCCCCCATATCCCTGGCCCTTTGAATCGCTTCACACATCTCTTTTTCCGTTTCCCCCATCCCCACCATGAAGTGAGGGCCCGCATTGCCGTTTCCGAAAAGTTCTACGGAGTCTGCAAGGCATTTCCAGTAAACTTCCCATTCATGTGGCCCCCCCACTCCCGTTCCGCGAAATTTGTCAAACAGATCAGGAGTCGCCAGATCAATGGCAACCCCGATTTTGTCGGCGCCCGCGGATCTGAAATCGAGCAGATCGCCCTTATTCAGGATGGTGGGGGCAATCAGGAGGGAAACGGGAACATCAAAACTGGAGCGTAGTCTGGCGCATATTTCTTTCGTGTCGTTTATGGCTCGCTTGTGGGTGATCATGGAGATACAGATCCTTTTGACCTTGTCCAGTCTTTCGGATATCCGTTCGATAATTTCATCGAGAGAGTAGGTGGGCCAGGTCACCCGTATAAAACTCTTCTCCTCATAGGCGCCGGGTCGCCGGTTTGAAAGGCCGCAATAGGCGCATCTTGCGACACACCCCGCCCTGTAGGTCAGAAGAAGGTTAACGCAATAAAGTCTCGCCTTGCGGTAAAAGAGTCCTTTTTTGAATCCGAGCGTCATTGCGGCGGCAAGACTCATTCGCAAATGATCAGGGCTTTCGGCCTGAGGTTCCGTGGTTGTCATTTTTGTTTTTCTCCTTGGCTTATTTGTATCCTATTCAAATTCCCCGGCAGCGAAATACGGAATCAGAAAGCCATTCCGTCATGAGGTCTTTTTTGCTGCCGCATCTGATTCCTGTGGGTGCACCGGTCCTTCCATGCTGGTAGGGAAAAATGGATGAATAATAATGGCTTCCTTGTACCAGCATGGAAGGACTATGACGAACCCCCATTCTGAGCCCGGCTTTCTCCCGATTGATCCGTGGGAACGGAACAGCAGGTACGCTGGTATCTAATTTCAATCCCTGATTTTTCAGCCATGGCGATCGCTTCATCAGAGGGTATGGCCATGCGGTTGACTCCTGCTTCGACGGCCATGGTTTCTATTCGGGTATTGCCTCTTTCACGTGCGCAGCCTAAACTGATCTGTGCGTCGGGAATTCTCTCCCTGGTTTCAACGATGATATCGGTGATTTCCTCCGCCGCGGGAAGCCCAAAACGTTCAGCTTTAGGGCCCGGCAGGTTCATCAGAGAGACGATGACTACATGGTCCACGTCAAACCGGGAAAGGATGTTTACAGCCTCTTTCTCTCCCTTGATCCGGCCGTAATAAAGGCCGCAGACCACATGGGGAATGACGGGAAGCCCGACCTTTTGAAGATGTTCCAGAGACTGGATGATTCTTTCAATGCCGAAAT
>JBBSAR010000065.1:0-13958 GCA_038252125.1 Desulfatiglandales bacterium | reverse complement strand
GACAGGTCATCTCCGCGCCGGCCTTGATGGTGAAATACGCACTGGAACCGGTGTTAAACGGCGGATACCAGGAACGTCCAAAACCCTCGCCAACGGATCGGGGACGGAACACGTGCACGGCGCCGCCCATGGTGGCCACAGTCGCTTTTGCCTTGAATACGTAGAATTTTTCTTCCCGGGTGCTGAAACCAACCGCGCCTACGCATTTGTTTCCATCCAGAAGAGGTTCTACAATAAAAACCCTCTCAAAAATTTCGCCGCCTGCTTCGGCGATGGCATTCTTTGCTGCTTCAGCAACGATGATCTTGTAAGATTCACCATTGATCATGAGCTGCCAACGACCTTCGTGCACATACTTGCCGTTTTCATCGAGCCAGATCTTGAGGCCCCATTTTTCAAAGAGATGCACGGAAGAATCCACGTGACGAGCGATGTTATAGACCAGGTCTTCCCTGGAAATACCCATCAAGTCCTGACGCACGTAACGAACGTAGTCTTCGAGGGTGTTGTCGCCGTCTTTTACGCCCACATACTGGTTAATGGCTGAAAGGCCCATGGCCACGGCGCCGCTTCTATCAAGAGCCGCCTTGTCCACCAGGGTAACCTTCAATCCATTCTTTTTTGCCCAATAAGCTGCCTCAACTGCAACTCCACACGCTGAGAATCCCCCGCCAAGAATAAGGAGGTCAGTGTTGACTTCTACTGTTTCAAACTTTGCCATATCTTCATTACCTCCTTCCTTATATTGTGGGAACTGCATCAAGACCCAGGGATGCAGGCTCGGTTGCAAGGGCTTCACTGTTCAGATCATCATTCGTAGCAAATCCACCCAATGGATCCGCCGTGCCTTCTTCTATGGTCCTGATGGGGAACTTGAATCTCTTGAGGCTTCCGTCACGGAATTTGACGGTCCACATAATATCCTGGGAGCCGCGGAGCGGAGTAACGCTTGCACCCAGGGGAATAAAGTCGGCATACCCACGAACATCCATGGCCTGCTGGGGACAGATCTTCACACAGCACTGGCATTCCCAGCACATGGAAGGATCCCGGTTAAAGGCTTTCATTTTTTCTTTATCAAGTACCATCAGGTCATTAGGGCAAATATACATACAAGCGGTCTTATCCTGCCCTTTGCAACCATCGCATTTTTCCGCAATTACAAAACTTGGCATTATTATACCTCCTACCAGATTAACGATTTATCAAACGTGTACAATTCCTGTGAACACATGAAAATTGTTCCCGACACACCTCCTTTCTCTGTGATAAGACTCAGGGTTACAATCAAAGTAAAAAAAAGCCAACTGCTCCATGGAAGGAAAAGTGGCTCTTTTTTATGCCTGTTCATATAGCAGACAACGCTGCTTCCAAAGACAAAACACAATCTTGTCATGGGGCGCCAGGGTATCATCACAAAGAATTTCAGCAGCTTTAAACACAACCCTTACGGATCCGCCAGTCATCGAAAATCCATTCTTTTCTTTACCATGAAGCGCCATCAGATTTGACATTTATCTTCCCAGTTCTTCACCAGAATTCTTGACGGACTGAACCTTCTATTCGATCCCGCTGCAGCGGGAAAAAGAAGTAGGTTATCTTGTGCATTTTGTAACAAGCACATTTATATCTAAATATTTAGCGGTGTCAAGAAAAAATGAACAATTATTTTTCCGGGCCTTTCAAAAAAAACTTCGGGATGCAGGGGGGAAGCTTCCCTTTTCAGATCATCGCCTTTGGCTGGCCCGTGGATTCAAGTACACTGTTCCACAGTCTGCCGTTAGGATCGATATGCTTCCTTTCCGAAACGGCCAGGGGGATGGGGACATGGGTATACTTGCCATTCCAGTACCCCACCACCATATTCGTTCGACCCGAGATCCCCGCATGGACGGCATTATGCCCTAAAAGCAGGCAAAATACCGAATCATGAGAACTTGCAGGCCTGCTCCTGATGATGTAACTCGGATTAATA
This sequence comes from Desulfatiglandales bacterium, assembly GCA_038252125.1. Classification (GTDB taxonomy): domain Bacteria; phylum Desulfobacterota; class DSM-4660; order Desulfatiglandales; family Desulfatiglandaceae; genus DUZB01. The sequence goes on along the minus strand of JBBSAR010000065.1, from coordinate 11,983 downwards.
TACTTGAGGCTGATTTTCAGATCGCTGTCCTTGAAATATTCCGGGATGCGTTCCCTCAGGAAGACCCCGATATCCCCGAAACGCACATTCCCGGATTCATCCCGCTCGTGGGTCTCTTCAAGAAGGTCCTGGCCCGCCCCCTCGGCAACAACGATCACGGCATGGGTTCTTCGAATCAGCCTTTCCTTGAGGACAGTAAGAAAGGCCTCCATGGTGAATCTCACTTCCGGGACCAGACAGAAATTCACTTCGCTGTTTGCCAGAGTGGCATTGGCCGCTATGAAACCGGAATTTCTCCCCATCAACTTGACCAGACCAATTCCGTTTCTCGCGCCTTCCGCCTCCACATGGGCGGAATAGATGGCACTCCTTGTCTCGGCAACCGCGGTCTCGAAACCAAAGGATCTTTCCATATAAGAAATATCATTGTCGATGGTTTTGGGAATCCCCACCACACTGATTTTGAGATTCCGTTTTTCTATCTCCTCGCAAATGGCCTGAGCCCCCCGCAACGTACCGTCTCCACCGATGGTAAAAAGTATCCCCACATTCATCCTCTCCAGAGTATCCACCATTTCCGACACATCCTGCGGCCCGCGGGAAGCGCCTAAAATCGTCCCCCCCTTTTGGTGGATGTCGTTGACGATGGTCGGCGTTAATTCCAGGGGAACGTGTCTGTACTTGGGTGAAAGCCCCTCAAATCCATACTTGAAGCCGAATACCATTTCAGCACCGTAATGATAAAAAAGGCTCAACACAATGGCCCGAATCACATCGTTGAGGCCCGGACAGATTCCCCCGCACGTGACGATCCCGCACTTGAGTTTTGACGGATCGAAATAGATGCTCCCGCGGGGACCGGCCATCTCAAAACTCGGGAGCGTTTCCATCTGGCTGTAACAGGCGGTTGCCTCACGAACGGTGGAATGGAAAAGAACCCGTTCCTGGTCATCCACAAATTCGGTCAATCCCATGGGCGACGCGATTTTACATGACCCTAGCCTGCTTATCTCAAGGTCTAAATTCTCTTCTCGCATAACGGTAATCTCGCATAACGGTGAAGGAATGAAGTTGAAGATCTACCATCTTATGAGTGCGCTGCCCCAGGTTAACCCCCCCCCGAACACCGGGAGACAGACAAGATCTCCCTCCCTGACGGCCCGGGTCCTGACGGCTTCATCAAGGGCGATCGCGCAGGATGCGGAGGAAATGTTCCCATATTTATTCAGGGTTACATAAAACTTTTCCATGGGAACTCTCAGTGCCTTGGCTATTGCCTGAAACATACGGAGGTTCGCCTGGTGGGGGATAAACCAGTCGATGTCTTCTATGGCCACGTCATTGGACTGCGCCGCTTCGTAAATGCAATCCACGAAATGTCTTACGGCCACCCTGAAACTTGCATTCGCGCCAATCAACTGCAGGGAATGAAGGTCTTTGTCCACGCTCTCATGGGAGATGGGAGTTGTCTTGGAACCGCCTCCCGGCATAAGAAGGTCCTGCCCGTTTGATCCATCCGTATGGATATGGGTGGATAGAATCTCATGCCCCCCTTTCCCCAGAGACAATACGGCGGCGCCGGCGCCGTCGCCCCACAGGATACAGGAACTTCGATCTTTCCAGTTCAGCGTTCGCGTCATGATTTCCGATGCCGCCACAAGAACGCATTTTGCGGCGCCCGTTTTCAAATACTGCTCCGCAACGTTGAGCGCAAAGATATATCCCGAACAGGCCGCGGTCACATCGAAGGTTACCGCCTGCGTCGCATTCAGTTTCGCTTGAAGCCAATTGGCGGCTGACGGGCAGCATGTGTCAGGCGTTATGGTTGCAAACAGAATGAGATCCACGTCCTCCGCCGTCGTACCGGCTGCCTCAAAGGCGGCCAGAGAGGCTTCATAAGCGAGATCGGAACTGGTTACATCCGGGTCGGCAATCCTCCGCTCACTGATGCCGGTCCTCTGTACGATCCATTGGTCCGTGGTCCCAAGACCCATGGCCTCCAGGTCCGCGTTGGACAAGACCCTGGGCGGCACATAGGAACCTGTCCCCAATATCTCGATTCCCCCCATTATGTTATGCCTTCTCCACCTTGATACCCAGCTCCTTTTCCTTTTTTGCCACGACCAGGCGCGTTTTGATTACCGTATCGGGAATCAGGCTCATGGAGTCAATGCCGCACTCCACAAGGAATTCGGCGAAATCCGGAAAATCACTGGGGGCCTGCCCGCAGATCCCGATCTTTTTCCCCTTTGCCTTTGCCACATCAATAACCTGTTTTATCAGGCGTTTTACAGCATCGTTTCTTTCATCGTAGAGATGTGCAACCAGGGAGGAATCCCTGTCCAGGCCCAAGGTGAGCTGGGTTAGGTCATTGGACCCGATTGAAAAGCCGTCAAAAATCTCGGCAAATTGATCGGCACAGATCACGTTGCTGGGGATTTCACACATGACATAAACTTCGAGGCCGTCTTCTCCCTGCACCAACCCCAGCTTCTTCATCAGTTCGATTACCCGTTTTCCCTCCGCGGGCGTCCTGCAGAAAGGCACCATCACTTTGATGTTGGTCAGTCCAACTTCACCGCGGGCTTTTCGAATGGCAAGGCACTCCAGTTCAAAAGCCGGCATGAAGTTTTCATCGTAGTATCGGGAAGCCCCTCTCCATCCAATCATCGGATTGCTCTCCACGGGTTCGTACAGATATCCTCCAAGAAGATTTTCATATTCGTTGGTCTTGAAATCAGAGAGTCTGACAATCACATCATTGGGATAGAATCCGGCGGCGATACGGCTGACCCCTTCGGAAAGCTTATCAATGAAAAACTTTCTTTTATCTTCGTAGACGGAGGTAATTTGATCAATTTTATAGATGACTCCTGCAATCCTCTGATCGTTGGTCGCCTTTTTCTTGAGTTCCTCATAATTGAGTAAGGCCAGCGGGTGTATGCCGATATGAGAACTGATAATAAACTCCTCCCTCGCCAGACCGACCCCGTCATTGGGGATCCTGCCCTCCGCAAAGGCTTTTTCGGGCATGCCCACATTCATCATGATCTTGGTGCGTGTTTGAGGAATATCCTTCAGGTCGACTCGCTCCACCTCGAATTTCACCAGTCCGTCGTAAACATACCCGGTTTCGCCCTCGCAGCATGACACGGTGACTTTCTGTCCTGATTTGATCATTTCGTCGCCGTTCCCCGTCCCTATAACACAGGGTATCCCCAGTTCCCTTGATATGATCGCCGCATGACAGGTCCTTCCCCCCTTATTGGTAACAATGGCGGAGGCAATTTTCATAACAGGTTCCCAGTCCGGATCGGTCATGCTCGTTACAAGGACGTCCCCTTCCTTGAATTTCTCCATTTCCGTGGTTGACTGGATAATATTGGCCACACCCTGGCCCACTTTGGTTCCCACGGCCGTACCACTGACCAGGGCATCCCCCCTCTCAAGGATATGGTAATTTTCGTAGGTGGCGCTATTCATCTCACCATGGATCGTCTCCGGGCGCGCTTGAACGATGAAAAGTTCTCCCGTACCCGCATTTATTCCATCGCCGTCCTTGGCCCATTCAATGTCCATCGGTTTGAAATGGCCGGCTTCTTGACTGTAGTGATCTTCAATAATGCACGCCCATTCAGCCAGTTTCAGGATTTCATCTTCTTCCAGCACATACCGGTGCCTTTCCGCAAGCGTAGTGGAGACATTCCGAACGGTGGCATCATCATCCATGGAATAGATCATTTTTATATCCCGATCTCCCACTTTGCGACTGATTATCGCCCGTTTTCCCATCTTGAGCGTCGGTTTGAACACATAAAATTCATCGGGATTGACGGCCCCCTGCACCACATTTTCCCCAAGCCCGTAGGCTCCGGAAATGAAAACCACATCCTTAAACCCGGTCTCCGTATCAATGGAAAACATCACGCCTGAATAGGCCGAATCACTCCTCACCATTTTTTGGACGGCAATGGAAAGGGAAACTTCAAACTGATCGAAGCCCTTATCGTGCCGATAGGAAATCGCCCGGTTGGTGAAAAGGCTTGCAAAACATTTTCTGCACGAATCCAGAACGCTTCTTCTCCCCCGGATATTCAGGTAGGTATCCTGCTGTCCTGCAAAAGAGGCATCCGGCAGGTCTTCCGCGGTGGCGGAGGATCGGATGGCCACATCCAGATTATCAAACCCTCCCTGGTCAAATTCCTCGGCCAGCTTGTCATAGGCGCTGAATATGGCCTGCATCAGATCGGGAGGAATCTCCGCATGCAAAATAATATCCCGGGCCTGCCGACCTTTCCTCATGAGGTTTTCAAGATTGCTTGTATCCAGATCCTTGAGAACTTTCTTGATTTCATCTTCTATCCCGGCATATTTCAGGAAATAACGGTAGGCATAGGCCGTAATGGCAAAGCCGTTGGGGACTTTTATTCCTTTTCCATGGAGTTTTTGATACATTTCTCCAAGAGAAGCGTTTTTTCCCCCCACCAGGGGCACATCTCCTATGCCAATCTCATTGAACCAGAGGATGAATTTCTTATGATTGTTCGCGGCCATTTGATGCCTCCTGATTTACTGAAGAGTTTGCATTTCCGTAAGTTGTGCGACAACCTGGTCAAAAACCCGGATCAAACTAAAGAAAATCGGCTTTCATCGCTGATTTCAAGAGAAATTTGACCTTTTTTGATTATTATCATCTATTATATTCTATTGTCAATTCACAAAATTTATTCTAAAAATTGAAGAAAGAGGCTTCCGGGCTGATCATCAACCAGGTAAGAAGGATGCAAAATGGAAAATAGCCGTGAAAAGCCGACATTGCTGATCATCGACATGGTCAAAGACAATTTTGAAGAAGAAAAGCGCCTGCCCATTACCGCCTTTGCAAAAAAGCTCATTGAACCGATTAATGCCCTTTCGGCCACGTTCAGAAACCAGGGATGGCCGGTTGTCTTCTCCACGGATGCCTTCCATAGGGACGACTTCATCTTCACGGGTCGAATGCATCCCCACTCCCTGGCAGGAACCAGTGGCGCTGAAATCGCTGAGTCACTTATTCGAAAAGAGGAGGACTACTGGCTTCCCAAACCCAGATTTTCCGCTTTTTTTGGTACAGGATTGGGAAAATGGCTGGAAGAAAGAGAGGTCAGTCTCTGCGCCGTAGCGGGGATTGCCACAAATTTCTGTGTATTGACCACGGTCATGGATGCCTTGTGCAACAACTTCAAGGCGGTTCTGCTGGAGGATTGTTGCGCCGCTTCTTCCACGGAGATTCATGAGCAAACTCTCCATCTCTACCGGCGAAATCCCCTGTATCCGCTATTCAAGGTATCGACTTCAAAAGAGATGTTGGCTGAACTTCATTGATCCCCATGGAAACTTCAGACTCACCCTGCGTAAGGGTAGCCATACATGTCCCCATCAAAAACACCTTCACCTATAAGGTTCCCAAAGAATTTGCTCCCCTCGCCCAAGTAGGCTGCAGGGTACTGGCGCCTTTTCATCGACGCATGGTTATCGGTTACATCCTGGAGCAAACCCCTGAAACCGCGGACAGGGATTTGAAAGAAATTTCAGACGTTCTGGATATAACGCCGGTTTTCACCCCGGGAATGGTTCCACTTTTTTCATGGATGGCCGATTACTACTTGAATCCAATCGGGTTGATCATAAAATCCGCAATTCCTGACGATCATTTTAAAACGGCGCGTCTCAGAAAAAGGGGGCAAGAAGTCTTGAACGGCTCGCTTTTTCAGACCGGGGAAACGGACATCCTCCAATGGATCGACAAAAATCCCGACAGGAAAATTCCGTGGCCTCTCAAGACCATCTATCCGCTTAAAGAAAAAGGGTTATTACATATAGAAGACCGGATACTCCCGACCGGTATCATCAATCCTTACCTGTTGAAGTTTGTGATGCCGGAAACAAATATCGATCTTGAAACAGCCCTCGCCTTTATAGTATCTGATGGTACGCCCAAGAATGAAACCGCATTTCTGGAAATGATTTATCGTGACGGAGCCGTCCTCTTGAAGGATATACGCAAGACATTTCCCAATGGATCCTACCTTGTTAATAAGTGGGTAAAAAGGGGTGTGCTTAAAACCCTGGCGCTGCCCATATCAAGGAATCCCGATGGCATCAGCATCCATCCCCCTTCCCAGCCCCATACGCTCAATGAACACCAGCAGCAGACATTTCGCAGCATCCTGACCAGCCTCGATAAAAAATCTTTTTCTTCCTTTCTCCTTTACGGCGTCACCGGCAGCGGAAAAACCGAAGTCTATTTTCGCGCCGTCGAACACACTATCAATTCCGGAAGGCAGGCCATCATTATGGCGCCCGAGATATCCCTTGCCGTATATCTTGAGGGATTTTTCCGCGCAAACCTCGGAGACAGGGTGGCAGTGTACCATAGCGGTCTGAACAAAAAGGAAAGAGTCTATCTATGGCAGCAGATGGCGAGAGGAAAATTTGACGTGGTGATCGGAGCGCGTTCCGCTCTTTTCGCACCTTTCTCCAGACTGGGCCTGATTATCGTGGATGAGGAACACGACCCCGCCTATGTTCAGGAAGGAAGCGTGGGCGCCACCCACTATCAGGCGAGGGACACGGCCGTCATGAGGGCCAGGATGGAAGGGGCGGTGGTGATCTTGGGTTCCGGAACCCCCTCCGTCCAGTCCTTTCATAACAGCACAACAGGCAGGTATCGCCTCCTGTCCATGCCGGAACGGGTTGAAAAACGTTCCCTTCCGGACATGGAACTGGTGGATATGAAAAAGCTGAAAGAGGAATCCGGAAGGGAGGAGATTATCAGCTCCAGACTCAGGGCTGCCCTCCACGAAAATCTTTCGGAAGGAAATCAGGCCATCCTGTTCCTCAATCGCAGAGGTTTCAACCGCATCCATATCTGCCGCGGTTGTGGAAAATCGATCACGTGTCCAAACTGCGATGTAACCCTCACCTATCATCTCAAAGATGACAGACTGGCCTGCCACTACTGTGGGTTTCAGTGCAAACCGACATCCAGATGTCCTTCCTGCGGAGGAACCGCTCTGAGGGCCTACGGGTTCGGGACTGAAAAACTGGAAAATGAAGTAAGAATTCTTTTTCCCGAGGCGAGAACAGCCAGGATTGACGGGGATATCGCCAGAAAAAAGGGGGAAATCAGCAAAGTCCTGAAAGATTTCGGCAGACGGGAAACGGACATCCTGGTGGGAACCCAAATGATAACAAAAGGATACGATTTTCCCCATGTTACCCTGGTCGGCATTATTTCCGCCGATCTGTCGCTGGGATTTCCGGATTTCAGGGCCGGAGAAAGAACGTTTCATCTCATATCACAGGTTGCCGGCCGTGCCGGCAGGGGGGATCTGAAAGGGAAAGTGATCATTCAGACACATAACCCGGACCACTACGTCATTCAAGCAGCCCTCCAACACAATTTTCAAGCATTCTATGAAAACGAAAAGGCCTTGCGAAAACAGTTGAGGTATCCACCATTTTCTCACTTGGCATGCCTGAGGGTGAAAGGAAACAACAGAGAAAAAACGGAAGAAGCGGTGAAAAGACTGCGAATAAACACAGACGCCGTTCTGAAAAAGTGGTCTCAGAGGGGAAAAGAAGTTCGTGTTCTGGGGCCGGTTGAGTCTCCTATCGCAAGAATAAAAGGGAAATACAGGTGGCAGTTCCTCTTTAAATGCGAAAGCAGCAGACTCCTGAGACTCCTTTTAACGGAAGTGGAACGGCTCTGCGCAAACGATCTCCGATCCAGTGGCGTCAGTTTTCTCATAGATGTAGACCCCTACCACATGTTGTAGAATTTCAGATTTTGGCTTCCAGACTGGAGGGGAGGGGTTGCGGAATCTAAGAGGGGAGCGGAAATCTTTCCAGAGCGCCCGCCTTGATCAGGGCCTTTATGACCGCGCACAACGGGAGCCCCACAACATTGGTATAGGAACCTGAGATGGACTCCACCATAAAAGACCCCACCCCCTGAATCGCATATCCGCCGGCCTTTCCGAAAGGTTCTCCCGTATCCACATACGCCCCCATTTCAATTTCATCCAGTTCCTTCACCGTTACGGTTGTGGATACCGTCTCAAGATGAGCAGGAATACCCGAAGGCGCAAGAATGCAGAAACCGGTCATCACACGATGCGTTCTCCCGCTCAACAGGGCGAGCATGCCCAAGGCATCCGCTTTATCAATGGGCTTTCCCAATATCCCGTCCCCCAGCACCACAATCGTATCGGCCCCGAGTATCCAGGAGGGTTCGGTTTGAGAAAAGACAGCCATCGCCTTTTCCCGCGCCAGCCGGAGGCACAGTTCCGCCGGTTGCCCCACTGCCACCTCGTGGATTTGACTCACCACCGTTTTAAAGGGCAATCGTGCCTGCGCGAGGAGTCTCTTTCTTCGGGGAGAAGCCGAGGCGAGAATGAGCGGATACTTTCCGCTAATCTGCTCAAAAGGGGGATGCATCACGATAAACCGAAAAGGTCCTCCGCATTTTTCGATGTTTGCAGGGCCACCTCTTCAAAAGTCCTGTTTCTGAGTCGTGCGATCTCTCTCGCCGTATACTCCACAAAGGCAGGTTCATTCCGTTTCCCTCTCAGAGGCACGGGAGCCAGAAAAGGAGCATCGGTTTCCACAAGCATTTTTTTCAGGGGAATAGAGGCCGCAACATCTTTTACCACGAGGGCCTTTTTATAGGTCACTGTCCCGGGGATGGAAATATAGAACCCCATATCGATAAGGGAATGGGCCAGTTCCGGATCGCCCGAAAAGCAGTGGATCACGCCCTGCTTTTCTCTTTTTCCCATCTTTCTCAAAATGGATAAAACCTGTTCGTGGGCCTCTCTGTCATGAATAATAACAGGCATGTCCAGTTCCCAGGCCATGGATAGCTGTTGTTCAAAAACCTTTATCTGGTTTTCCCGGCTGGAATAGCCTCTATAGAAATCAAGACCGATCTCTCCCCACGCAACAACTTCCGCAGCGGAAGCCAGATCCGCCAGACTTTTCAGCACTTCTCCGCTGCACTGGTCGGCATCATGAGGGTGGCAACCAACCGTCGCAAACACATAAGAATAATTCTTCGCCAAATCCAGCGCCTTTACAGAGCTTTCCAGATCGATTCCCACGGTAATCATACGGGTAATGCCATTTTTGACGGCATCATGAATGATCTTCTCGCGATCTTCGTCAAAATCTCCCATATCCAGGTGGCAGTGACTGTCTGTTAACATGCTTTCTCCCTAAAACGGATTCTGAAACCCGCTCGTTTATAACCGATTTCATTTTATTTTTCAAAGAGTTTCCATTTCCGTCGCAAATCGGTCAAAATGGAGATTGCCGAACCTCATGCTTTAAGGTATAGAAAGGGTTCTTAAATAAACCAAGCCTATGGAAAGAGATAGGAATATGTCGAACAAAGAGAGATTTCTTGAAGCCCAGCTGGAATATCAAAAACGGCTCAACGCAATAACAACAAAAATACATGCTGCAAACGATACCAACGAAATTCTTCTGAATCTGCAGAACGACATTCTGAGCCTTTTTGACGCCGAGCGCATCACCGTCTATGCGGTGGATGCAAAAAACCGGGAAATTTTCTCCATGATGAAGACAGGAGAAGAAATCAAGGAAATCAGGGTCCCCATCAACAAAGACAGCATATCCGGCTGTTGCGCCGCAACCTGCAAATTGATTGAAATTGCAAACGCCTATGACGACCGAGAACTTGAGCAGCTAAGCCCGCAACTGAAATTCAATAAGAGCTGGGATCAGAAAACGGGTTTCAAAACAAACCAGGTTTTGGCCGCGCCCATACTATACAACAGATATCTTCTCGGCGTCATACAGCTGATCAACAAAGCAGGGGGAGGGCGTTTCAACCGGAATGACCAGATGTCGGCGGTTGAAATTGGGAAGGTCCTGGGCGCCGCCTTTTTCAAGAACAAAAAAGTGGAAGAGAGACGCAAATCTACAAAATTTGATTTTCTCTTAAACAACAACATCATCAGTGCAAACGACCTAACTGCCGCCATGGCCGGCGCAAGAAACAGCAAGAGGGATATGGCGGATGTCCTCATGAAAGACTTTAGAGTCTCCGGGGACGACGTTGGAAGGGCCCTCTCTCACTATTACAATGCCCGGTTCATTCCCTTTCAAGATAAGATGGTCATTCCGGGACAATTGCTGAAAGGGCTCAAAGTCAACTATCTCGTGAGCAGTTCTTTCGTACCCATCGCCGAAGAAGATAACAAGGTCATCATAGCCATGGCGGACCCGGATGATCTCATGGCCAGGGATATCATCAAGAAGACATTCAAGGCCAGAGAGCTGGAGTTCTGCGTCTCCATAAGAGCGGATATTTCCAGCATGATCGAACATTTTTTCAATATAGGGAGTGTGGGAGATCTGAAAAATCTCGGCAGCATTGAAGAAATCCTGGGCCAGATGGAGACGGAAGAGGAAAACCTGGAAGAGGAAACCAGGGGCATGTCCGAAGATGACAACGTCATTGTTCAACTTGCCAATAAGATGATTGTGGACGCTTTCAATCGAGGGGCTTCGGATATACATATAGAGCCGCGCCAGGGAAAGGGGGACATCATTATCCGGTTCAGGATTGACGGCGCCTGCCAGGTCTATCAACGAGTCCCCAATACCTATAAGAGGGCCATCGTCTCCCGTATAAAAATCATGTCGGATCTGGACATATCGGAAAGGCGGCTTCCCCAGGATGGAAAAATCAGATTCGGAAGATTTGCTCCGTTAGACATAGAATTGCGTGTGGCAACCATCCCTACGGCCGGGCAGGTTGAAGATGTGGTCATGAGACTGCTCGCCGCGGGGGAACCGATCAAACTGGAAAAAATGGGGATGAACAAACGGAACAATGAGGCCTTCCTTGACATGATTTCACAGCCCTACGGCATTGTTCTTGTGGTGGGACCCACCGGAAGTGGAAAAACGACCACCCTCCACGCGGCCCTGGCACAGATTAACCGCCCGGAAACAAAGATATGGACGGCGGAAGATCCCGTGGAAATCACGCAGGACGGACTTCGACAGGTACAGGTACAGCCCAAAATAGGATTTGACTTCGCCAAGGCCATGAGGTCTTTTCTCCGGGCGGATCCCGACGTGATCATGGTTGGAGAAATGAGGGATAAAGAAACCATGTCGACAGGAATCGAGGCCTCCCTGACAGGACACCTGGTTTTAAGCACTCTCCATACGAACAGCGCACCGGAAACCGTAACCAGGCTCCTCGATATGGGCATGGACCCTTTCAACTTTGCCGATGCTCTTCTGGGCGTCCTGGCCCAGCGTCTTATCCGGACCTTATGCAAGAAATGCAAGGAAAAGTATCACCCTTCCCGGGATGAATTTGAAACCCTCCAAAGAAATTATAATGGCGACCTGGAAAGTATTGGATTTCCCTACAATGACGATTTTTTTCTTTACAAACCAAATGGTTGCCAGGATTGCGGCAACACCGGCTATGCCGGCCGTACCGGAATTCATGAAATCCTTACAGGAACGGATGATCTGAAATCACTCATTCAGATGAAAGCCCAGATGGTGGAAATAAGGAAGCAGGCCATCAAGGACGGAATGACAACCCTCATGCAGGACGGCATCCGAAAGGTCTGCATGGGGCTGACAGATTTCATTCAGGTTCGAAAGGTCTGCATGAAATAGTCCTACGGATAAATTCCCGGATGCATGAGGCCTGCGGTCTCATCTATTCCGAACATGATGTTCATATTCTGAACAGCACTTCCCGCCTGTCCTTTCACAAGGTTATCAATCAGACTGACCACAATCATCTTTCCGGTTCTTTCGTCCACATTCAGGGAAAGATTGCAGAAATTGCTGCCACGCACATTGGTGCTGACCTGTGGCGTTTCGGGGCCGAAGACCCTGACAAAGCGATCATGACTGTAAAAGGAACGGTAGGCGTCAATGATGG
>JBBSAR010000064.1:0-14086 GCA_038252125.1 Desulfatiglandales bacterium | reverse complement strand
CGGAAGGGCTGACCATCACGGCGGGCGAACCAGGTCTTCTTTCCATCAGTAATGGAATGACCTTCTATTTTGTGGTGTTCATTGCCCTTGTGGTCATGATCTGGATGGCTGCGAATCTGATGAGAACCAGGTTCGGAAGGGCATTCGTTGCTATAAGGGACAATGAAACGGCCGCCGAGGGAATGGGAATACCCATCTTCAGATATAAGCTTCTTTCTTTTGCCATCAGTTCATGTTTCGCCGGTTTTGCAGGCGCCCTCTTTGCCTATCACATAAGGGAAATTGTTCCGGGACTCTTCAATGTGGGGATGTCCATGGAATTTGTGGCAATGATTGTTGCTGGGGGCCTGGGGAGCATCCCCGGGGCGGTTTTTGGATCCATATTCATTGTTTTCCTTAACGAGTTGCTTGGTATGCCGGCAAAATTTTTTCCGGAAATCGGCGCCCTAACTGGCATGGTTCCCATCCGTGAATTCTTCTCTGGGGTGGTTATCGTTGTTTTTATCACATTAAGACCCAAAGGCATTTCTTCCTTTTGGGAAAGAGCAAAATCCGTTTTCAGGAACTGGCCTTTCTGATTTGAGCCTTCAGCCCGTAATGGTTGCCCATCCGGTATTCAATATCATGCTTGAGATTAAACACATAAGCGTCTTTTACCCTTTCAGGATCCAGGTACTGGAAGAAATCTGCATGATTGTCAAGGAGCGACAGATTGTTGCGTTGCTTGGGAGGAAGGGCGCCGGCAAAACGACCCTGCTAAAGACCGCTTCCGGCCTCTTGCGCCTTGAAGGAGGAAAGGTTGTCGGAGGATCCATAAAATTAAAGGGAAAACCGATACTGCGTTTGCCTCCCGAAGAAATCATCCAAGGGGGAATGATTCAGGTCCTGGAGGGGAGACAGGAATTTAAACATCTGACCATAGAGGAAAACCTGAGGGCGGGCGCGGCTGTCCGCAGGGCGAAATCCTACCGAAAAAGCCTTGATATGGTGTACTCCTACTTCCCTATGCTCCTGTCACGCAGAAAGGTCCTTGCCGGTCGATGCAGCGGCGCGGAGCTTCAGATGGCGGCAATCGGCAGGGCATTGATGTCGCATCCCGAACTCCTGCTCATTGACGAGCCCTCATTAGGCCTTGCGCCGCTGCTTGTGGGCGAAATTTTCAAGGTGCTGCAGCGCTTGAATCAGGAACAGGAGAAGGCCATTTTGCTGGGTGGGCAGAACATGACCATGGCCCTGCAAATAGCCGATTACGCCTATATGCTGGAGGAGGGACGTATTGTGCGGGAGGGGCCGGCCGAACCGCTTCGGCAGCATCCTGATCTTTCTGAACCCGGTCTGAGCGGTTATCCCTTTAACAACGTTTGAAAATGGAACCCATCCACACTTTTCCCAAAAAGGTCTTCTGGCAGGAAGGCCCATTTCAGTTCATAAAACCCGAAGATTTTGATGTTTTCGGGATTCATCCACTGCACGTGCCGGTGGGCACGTTCGTTTCTCTGAAACATCCTTCTCAGCTTCGAAGCAGATTTGGCGGCAATGCTTATGGCTGCGGCCTTTTTGAAGATTTTGATCGGCTGAGGCCTAAGGAAATAAGAAGCCTGCAGTCCGTCTCCCTGGAAAAGCCTGATGAGATCAAGGCGCATTATAAAGAAATCAATGAGATTTATCGGAAAATGGGGTTGTTGATCCGTTTTTCCAGATTTGGTAAACCGTACTACCTCATTCCTGTTCATCTCATCTCCAATACGCTCACCCACATCAGAGGAAGGGTGGATGAAATCAGCAAGATAATCGGGTTTCATGAAAAGAAATTTCGCAAAGAATTTCACCATATCGGGGTTCTGTCACGTCAGGACGAGCTAATCCTGCATGAACTCTCGCTTCGCTTCAAGGAACACCATTTTTCTGTACTGGATTCCCCTGAGCGATTGCGAAACTTCGACCAAAAGCTTGATCTCGTGATTATCATGAGTGACCTCAGCGATATTTTTCTTATGGAGGAATTCAGCTATCTCACGAGGGAGGCCTTTTCGAAAAGGCGCTTCTATCAATATGGCATTTATATCCTCTGGAAAGTCTTCAACCTGCTCAAAGAGGACGGAGAAATTGTTGTCATCTCTGATCACTTTGTGGAAAAGACCGCCAAGACAACAGAGATGCAGTTTAAAACCGAAGAAGAAGAAAAGCATTTTTCATTATTCTGCCACATATTCAAGACCAAGAAACGCTATGAAGTCAAGAACCATACGGTACAGGTGAGCCTGTATGATCTGCAGAAATATCTGAGTTCTCTCTATGTTGAACAGGATATTGTCGATCGACTCTTGGGGGGAAAGACCTTCGAGGACCTTTCTATCGGGGACATCTCCGCACTGCCTTATCTGAATACGCCCTTCACCGACCATCCATTCCTTGAAAACCAGGAGAAGGCCTGGCCGAAGATCTTTTCTGTATTCTTTGATGAAATTTTTCTCAAGCCCGCTGTTCCAGAAATCGTCCAGGAAGATTGGCGCCGCAGATTTCATTGGAAAGGATATATGCCGGATTACCTCATGACATATCTGGGGCAGAAAAAATCGGTAAATGCCATCATTGCAGACGTCAAGAACGATGTCCTGTCATCGAACCTCATGGGTTGTTCACTGGAGCTTGTAGCCGATTACAGAGATTCCTTCGAGTACGTTATTCGGACGTTGCGAATCCTTGCAAGCATGAAGAACGGCTATTATAAATCACTGCCGAGAATCCTTAGCGACCGGCTCAAGCAACCCTTCGAAAACAGAAAAAGACGGTACAGCGCCCTTGCCCATGTTATAAAGCTGACGGGAAAGGTGGGACTGTTGGAGAAGATCAGGAGCTATCTGAATCCGGATGCCATAGAGGGCCCCAGAACAGCTCTGGTTGAAAATCTTCCCATCCTGCATTTTTTCGGTTTCACACGCGCGGAAATGAAAGAGATTGTCCTTATTGTGCTCGGACACACCCCGTCAGGAAGGATCATTTCAGGCAAAGCCAGTGAGAAAGCCCTGAAACCGGTATCCGATATGGCGGGGACATACGATCAAGAGCAGGCATTGAATCTTTTTCGTTATTGCCGGCTGATGACCATGGCTGAGACGGAAGCCGCCAGGGGAAAGGTTCTTAGCAGCGAAGAAGTCTTGCAGCTCTTGTCCCTTTATGAATCAACGGTTCGGGTTATGATCAACGCGGAGCTGGACTGGGATCAGCTTCTGGAAGAAAAGATCTCTTCCATGGGGGGCATGCACAACAAGATTGTTCAAAAAGTACTGATGATGATGAATTATGCGGAGTTTTTGACGGGCTGGCCTGAATTGAGAAAAAAGGGCCGGATGCAAAAAGAAGCCCTTGCCGATTACGACGAAGAAAAGCTGGCAAGGATAGAAAATGTCATCAGGCTCCAGAAAACGGTCACCCAATTCGAGAATATGTATTTCGCGTTCGATCCCCTTCAGCATCCCGTATTTTATCGGAGATTCCTGGAGATGGAATTTCACGGAACAGGTCATCTGTTTCAAAAAATGGATAGCCGGAATGTTTTTGTCCTGCTCTGGATAGCCGTTCATCTTGCTCATGGAAAGATCATCAATTTTAATCCCGTATTAGCTGATGTGGAGAGGGATGCCATTGAAAATCGAATCAGAAAGGTGGGCCGGGAGGCCCGATTTATCAATATCAGGCATCTCAATTTCCAAATGCTGAACCATTTCAAGGAGCAGTTGGGGGAACATCGATTTTCTTTCGTGACAGGAACCGGTTTCCAGTTCAAGATTGACGAAAAGACAAAAGCGCTCGAATTGCATTTCCAGGATATTCAGGAAGACATCGAACGCGCTGAAAACCTGTTGGATGAGATAAGCGGTATCGCTCCGGCCCGGATTCCAGTAGAAAAATTTCGCGGACTCGAGATCTTTTTTTTAAACCTGGAGTCCTTTTACAAAAGCCACCAGAGGCTTCTGAAGGGAAACCATTCTCTTCCCAAGCTGCCCCAAAGGCACAAGCGATGGGTTGAAAGGATCCTGGCCTTGCGGAAGAACCTCAAAGACAGTCTGCTCCTTGTTCTTTTCAGTCCCCAGCGCCTTTTTTCCGACCTTGATCTCCTTTATCACAACGCCCCCACGATCCTGGGCTTTCTGATCCCTGAATTTATGGCGCTGAAGGATCTTGATATTTCCGGACGACTTTATATGACTTCTCCCGTCACGGTCTATATCATGGCAGCCGCCAAAAAGTTCCAGGCGTTGGTTACCCATGAAAAACAGAAATTTCAGGACGAACAATTCCTTCACTATCTGGCTCAGAAAGAGTTCGGTCCCATGGCCACCGGAATCGTGGGCATCAGTGAGGCACAACTGGAAGGCCTTGAAAATATTGTCAACGGCCTCAGGGATCATCCTGATCTTTTTGATGCCCTTACAAAATCTTTTCTTTTTCAAGATATTGGCAGGGTTGTCGATCTAAGGGAAAGATACAGCGAGTTCATAAGCCCGGCCGACACGGCCGACGCAGGCGCGATTTTTCTGGAAAAAGAAATGGTCGGAAAACGCTACCATCTTTCAAAAGAAGCGAATTCTTTTCTGATCTTTCTGGTGAAATATCACGGTCTTCTGTACCGGAATTTGAGGGGGGAGATTGCTCTTTCCGCGCTCAGGAACGTCCTTATTCCGAAAGACAAGAACCTCTTTGATGCATTTTTTGTATTGTCTGTAATCATGCTCGCCGCTATCCGGGAAGACCTGATTTTAGAGGATTTTGCCGGTCGGCTCTTTCAGATACGTTCCATGTGCCACAAAATTATCGACGGGAAAATGACCCTGAAAGACCAGTTTGCGGAATTCTTTGAAAAGTCCGGCGCCCTTTTTTATTCTCTTGAAAAATATAAGAGGGAAGGCTTGCCGGAGGGCTTGACGCCTGCCGATTTTCTTGAATCGGGATTGCAGCATCAAATAGACCGGCCAACATTGATTCGCGCCGGGAAAATGATCTCGGCAATGGAAAGAATTTTCAGGCTCAGAGGCATCCGGTATGTGGAGTTTCAGGATCTTGTAAACCTGGAGTTGAAGTTCCCGCTGGAATTTATTCACAAGAAAAGGAGGTTCCACAGTGTTGGTTATGCAACGTTCGAGAAAGAGGTGTACGAAGCTTTCCGAATCTACAAAAGTCTCCACGAACTGCAGGAAGATATCAGACATTTCATCCTCGAAAAACTCGTGGGGGATCAGGTTCGCATTTACGGGTACGAAAAAGTAAGCGGTTTCCTGCGTTACGAGAATCAGATCACATTGCTGTTCATAGGCCTTCTGGGAATGACGAAAGTGAAATCCCTGAACAGCCCCGTTTCTTTGAACTTTTTTCCAATCAGCGAAAAGATAGAAAATCGCTATGAGGCTGTGAACGAATCCCTTACAAACATTCCCATAGAAGACCTGTGGAGGGAAAGAGACCGGTTTGATGAGCTTCTCAAGGCCGGGACTGGGATCATTCTGAAAAAGGAGACCTATCCCGATCTTCTGTCTATCGATTTCAAGGACAAGAACCATATCGGCCATAAAATCTCCTACATGTCTTCCATAAAGGATGTTCAACAACTGGAAAACTACTTTCATCACAGCCTTCAGGCTCTGAAGAAACACCCCTACTATACGGAGGATTATGAACTCCAACTGAAGAAAGCCTTCGACGTGAGGATGAACAAGATTACGGAGACCGCTTTGGACAGAATTACGAAACAAATGGATATCGTTAAGGATTTTGAAGATCTTCATACCCTTGTAAAGGATCTCCTGCAAAGGGGATGGGAACAGGTTTTTTCGCGTGAGCAGAAACACTTGCTTAATTATCTCCATGAGATGCGCAAGGATAAGCTGAAGGCGGAAAAGCTCAAGGAAATCGAAACAATCCTTGGCAGTATTCAGGTCCCCCGGGACCTTATGGATTACTGGGATGGGATGAAGGGATATCTCCAACGAAACCGCCGATTCTTCGGGAGGGACTTTGAGAACCTGATCGCTGGAAAGTTTGATCAGGCCGGTGCAAAACTTAAAACGGGCTAAAGAAGAGTATCATGAATGGGCACCCTTCATAAGCCAGTTTGCACCTTTTTCGGGATGGGGTGTACGGCGTATTATGAAGGATGCCGGATATCGCTAATCCTTTTCGTGTTCGAGAACCCTTCCCGGAAACCGGATCAGTTCTTTGATCATGGCCTTTCTTATCTTCTGGTCATGCGTATCCTTCTTTTCAAATGCCTGCGCCAGTTTTACGAGAAGTTCCTCAAGTTTGATCGGTTTCATGAGGTAGTCAAAGGCCCCGAGTTTCATTCCCTCTATGCTGGTCTCCACGGAGGCGTGACCCGTAAGCAAGAGAACTTCAGACAAGGGTTGTATCTTTTTTATTTCCCTCAAGGTCTCAATGCCGTCCATGCCGCCCGGCATCTTGACATCGAGAATGACCACATCGAAGAGCTTTTTCTTCATAATTTCCAGAGCTTCCTCCCCACTCTTTGCCCCGGTGGTATCAATATCCCGCCTATTCAGACGTTTTACCAGCGTCTCCAGGAAGTCCTCTTCATCATCCACAACCAGCGCCCTGAAAGAATCCATAATTTCCCTCCTTTAATAGATCTCTTTTTGCCATCCATACTTCGTTCCGTGGTCGAATAGTTGAATATTTATTGTAATATCAAACTTCTCCGCATCGGCACTTATCTCAGAACAGAGCCCCTTCCAAGCGCCAAGGTTCACTTCTTTTCAGGAATCACGAGAGGCAAATAAACCGTAAAGGTTGTTCCCTCTCCCGTCTTGCTTTCGAGACCGATTCGCCCTCCAATCTTCTTGAGGATATCGTAGCTCACCCAGAGTCCCAGGCCGGTTCCTTTGCCGGGCTCCTTTGTCGTAAAAAAGGGATCAAAAACCTTTTTTTGTTGTTCCTCCGGAATTCCCGGGCCGTCGTCATGGATTGAAATTTCTATCTGCTCCCTTCCCATCCTGGTCTTGATCTCGATGTTCCCATCCTTGACAATGGCGTCGATGGCATTGGTCAGCAGATTCAGGAATACCTGCTGAAGCTGGGATTGGTCCCCGGAAATAATAGGAACCTCGGGGAAAAAATCTGTTGAAATACGAATATTGTTGTTGTTTGCGGAATTTTCCAGGAAAGTGATGGTCTCCGTGAGGATCCGGTTCACATCCACATCTTCCCGGTGGGGTTCCATCTTCCGCGCATACCCCAACATGCCGTGCACCACCTTCCGCGCCCGCTCCACATGCTCCTCGATCTTTTTCAGGGAAATCAGATATTCTTCATAGTTCTCGGATTTTTTGAAAGATTCTTCCTCAAGAAGATCCTCCATCCATCCGGTCTTCTGCAAGATCACCGCCAGAGGATTATTGATCTCGTGCGCCACGCCCGCGGCCATTTTCCCAAGTGCGGCAAGCTTATCGGACTGGACCAGTTGGGCATTGAGTTGCTGCATCCTCAAGTCGGATTGCCTGAGCCGGGCAACGGTCATGCGGGTAGTGAAAATCACTGTTGCGACAATGGCCAGCAAGGTGCAGAGGATGATGCCGATTTCGACATTCCGGGCGGCGAAAAGCCCGCTCATTTCCTCCTTCGCATCCTGGCTGACGACCAGCAGCCATTTGCCTCCCCTGAGCCATTTACCCGCAAAGAAGATGTCTTGCCCCCGTGCATCCTGTTCCTCCACAATCGTGGTCTCACTGCCAAAGAGGCTTGTATTGAGTTTGGATATGCCAAGGCTTTTTCCGCCAAACCGGGGAGATGTCTGAAAGACCCCCTTTCTGTCAACGATATAGGCATCCCCGGTCTGCCCTACTTGCGCCGAACGGACAATTTCCTCGAAAATTTCAGGATCGATTGTCGCCCGCAGTATCCAGGTGTTTAATCCTTCCTGCCGACGGACCGCGATAATGAAGTGGGGCAATTGTCGGTATCCCATATAAACATTGCTGATGTAAACCCCTTTACTCATGACGTCGGCAAACCAGGTTTGCTGGTAATAATTCAAATTCTTCAGATCATATGGTCCCACATAGGCCAGGTGCTGTCCGGCGTTGTTTATCACTCCCAGATCAACGAAGGCCCCTGCTCTGGCATTCATTACTTCGAATATCCGGGCAAGATATCCCTCGTCAATCATCTGGTCAAGAGTATGGGTGTCCGCCATGGCACAGAGAATCGCCGTGCGCTCTTTGAGAAACAGATCAACCGCCTCGGACTGGGATGCAGCCCGGAATCGCATCTGCTCTTCGATCTTATCCTCGTACATTTGTTGAAACTGATAATAGATGGTCACGCCCAGGGTAATCAGCGGCGCCAATGCCACAAACAGCGTGATCACAATGATCTTTCTCTGCAGATTGGTGTAAAGCACTGACTTCATAACCGCGGCTCCGCTTGAAAATCCCGATCCTGAAAAATCGACCCCCTTCCGGAACTATTCGTTAGACGGGCCAGGACAAGAACTGCCAATAGCCCAGTATGCTCCAGAACCAAAGGACAAGCCAGGCAAGGATCGTGACCGGAAGCCCGAACTTGACAAAATCGAAAACGCTCAGGAGTCTTTCTCCTGTCTCAGGGTCCTTACTCATGCCAAATACGATTGCATTGTTGGGCGTTCCCACCACTAAAAAGTTAGCGAACGACGAGGAAAATGCACAAGAAAGTCCTAATTTCCAGACGCTTACATGCGCCAGTGTAGCCATGGGGAGGACAATGGGGCCAAGGGCCGCAACCGTTGCTCCATCGCTCATAAAGTTTGTCATGGTTCCCGTCAGTATGCTTACACCGATAATAAGTCCATCCCCGTGGGATATGCTCGCGGGAAGCAGGCCTACAAAGGAATTTGCAAGCCAGAGCGCCCCTCCCGTAAACTTGAGACCAAGTCCCATGGCGCAGGCCGCGGCGTAAAGTCCCACCACGTCGAACGCAACGCCTTCCTGAATATCGTCCCAATCGATGATACGGCAAAGGAACATGGCAACCACGGCATATAAAGTGGGACCACCCAGCCCTGCTTCTTCCCCGAGCACGATCCAGGCGAAAACCAGCGCGATCAAAATGAAGGTCATCATGGCCTCTTTTCCCCCAAACTTGGGCATTTTCGCGACTTCGGACTTTACAATTTCACTGGGGTTGATATCTTTCACCAGGAATTTGGATTTTAATCGAATATACATATAGGCGCCGATAATTATGGCTGTCACAGGAACAAAGGGCATGCCGTACTTCATCCACTCCAGGAAGGACATGGGGGCCCCATATTCCGTAAAATAACCCATCATGATGGCGTTTCTTCCCCCTGCGGCCGGCGACCCGGGTCCCCCGTGATTGGCCGCGAAGCAGATCCCCAACAAGAGAAATACGGCCAGGGCCTTGTCCTTCTCAACCCCATACATCTTGCATGTCACCTTGTAAACTCCCATGAGTACGGGAACCAAAAGGGCTACAAGGGCATGTTCCGACAGGAAACTGGCGGCTATGGCCAAAGCCGGCAGAAATAGGAAGGCAAATGCCTTTGCACTCTTTATGCGGCTAAGCAAAATCAGGCCGATCCGTTTGTCAAGGCCGGTCTTGGCAACGCCGACGGCAACCACGAGGATGCCGAAGATGAAGAAAACCGCGTCTTGCATAAAGGCCTTGGAAATTTCATTCATGGGAAGAATAGTGAAAAGATACAGCATGACCGCCACAAGGAGATCGGTGGCCCCCAACGGAAGAGCTTCCGTAGCCCAGAAAAAGACCGCCAGAAAAAAAATACCCAGCATGATCTTGGTCAATTGCGCCGCCTGCCTCTCGGTAAGCAGCTTTTCTTTGTGGGGTTTGTTTTCGCGAGCGGCCTGTTCGGCACGACCATACGCCTTTGGATCCAGGGTTTTATTCATGGTGTCCGCGATCGTAGAACATCCCCCGCTGACTTTATAACCGGCAGGGTTTTTCTTGCCTACCAGATCGATCATGCTCCCGGGAGGGGGGATTACAACGAGGATGGTGAAAACAATGGCGGCACTGAGCAGCAATATCGGCTTATACCCGGGTTTGCTGGCCCAGAAGCCGGCTTTATGAGTGGCATCGACTCCGCTATGGTGAGACATATTTTCCTCCTCTTAACGTGTGCGGCATTTTATCTTGCTATTTTTCGTGGAACCGGAAAGACATCTTTCTTCTGGCTTCAATAATTTCACCTCGGTAAATGATATGGCAACGAACATGCCAAAGAAAAAATCGCGGTTCTGACTCAATAACTGATTGAAATATTGGATCATGGACGGGGTTAAAGGGGGTATTTTTCAAATGTGGGGAGAAATAGCTGTCGGTATTCTTTACAAATTGTAAAAAGGAAAGTTGAGGGATCGATGTCGGATATCCCGAGTTCCAAGTTCAGGATAAAAAAAAGGGGGCTTTTGGATGAAAAGCCCCCCGCGGAATTGGTTTTATGAGCAGACTGTCAGAACGCCCCTCCGCTTTTCCTTAAGAGGAGCTTGGCTTCCGCTTTGCGAATCCTTTCCTCCTGCTCATCCTTTCTTTGTCTTGCCCCGGTCACCTTGGTCACCAGGTCATCAAATTCCGCCGGTTTCATCAGATAATCAAAAGCTCCCGACTTCATGCCCTCAACGGCGGTTTCCGCGCTTCCATGTCCCGTCAGCATAATGACTTCCACCAGTGGAAACTTTCGTTTGATTTCTTTCAGGGTTTCCATGCCGTCCATCCCGGGCATTCGTATATCTAAAACGACCACATCAATACCGTTCTTTTGGAGAGCCTCCAGACATTCTTTGCCGCTGTAGGCTTCAAAAACCTTTTCACCGACTTCCTGCAATCTCAACGACAGCATCTCGACAAAATCTTTCTCATCATCCACTAAGAGGATTCTTGTTGGTATCTTGATCATGGTTTTCTTCTCCTTTTGAGGATTGTACGCAATGTGCTTTCTGAATTTTCAGGAGCAACCCACCGCCCTACACATTATTTCTTGCCGACATCCCTCCCTCATAACACGCAGGAAGACGAATAGTAAAACAGGTTCCCTGTCCTAGCCTGCTTTCCACGCATATTTCTCCACCGAGCTTTTCAATAATGCTGCGGGATACAAAGAGCCCAAGCCCTGTGCCCTTTCCAGTGGG
Source organism: Desulfatiglandales bacterium (assembly GCA_038252125.1). GTDB lineage: Bacteria > Desulfobacterota > DSM-4660 > Desulfatiglandales > Desulfatiglandaceae > DUZB01. Next base: position 2,927 of record JBBSAR010000064.1, on the reverse strand, counting down.
TTTGGTGCTGAAAAAAGGTTCAAAAATTTTGGATAAATTCTCTTTGGGGATACCCTCGCCGGTGTCCTCGATGGTCAGTATAATCCCCTCGCCGGATCGCTTCAGATCTATGGTAATGCTCCCCCCCGATTCCATCGCATGAACGGCATTGGTAAGGAGATTCAACAAGACCTGTCTCAGTTTATAGGGGTCGCTCCAGATGACGCTCTCCCTTGAATTCACGCTGTTATTGACGTGAACATTCTTGTCGGATGCCTCATTCTTCAAGAGACTGAAGGCTTCATCGATCAGTTGTTTAAGGTCTACTCTGGATAACACGGAATCGGTCTGTTTGACCGACCCCAGGAGTTCATGTGTGATCCTCCTGGCTCTTTCCACTCCGGTTTCTATCTTCCCCAGCGCCTTTTCAAAATCCGCTTTACGAGGAATGCAAGCCATCTCCTCCTTTTGAAGGATTGTTTTCATCCATCCCGCGCACTCCTTAATAATGGCCAGTGGATTATTGATTTCATGGGCCACGCCGGCCGCCAGCGTGCCAAGGGAGGCCAACCTTTCGGTGGCAATCATCTGCTGTTCCATTCTTGTACGAAATGCAGCCTCTTTCGCCTTTTCATCCTCCCTCAGGATCTTTTCACGGGCCTGGTGGATCTTTCCCAGGAGGTGTTCCAGTTCGATCGGTTTGGTGAGATAATCAAATGCCCCCGTCTTTATGCCTTCCACACCGTCCTGGGTTGTAGCATGTCCGGTAAGCATGATCACTTCCACCTCCGGGTATTTCTTCTTGATCTGATGAAGGGTTTCTATGCCGCCCATCCCGGGCATCTTGACATCCAGGATGACCACATCCACCGGTTTGTCCTGGAGGATGACAAGGGATTCTTCTCCGCTGCCGGCCTGTTCCACCTCCATGCCCCTTTTTACCAGGCGTTTGGCAATGGTGGTTCGAAAATCTCCTTCGTCATCCACAAGGAGTATCCGCGTGTGTTCCATCTATTTTCCATCCATTCAGACCGGATTTTTCCGGAGTTCGCTCAGGTCTTTCAATTAGTGATTTACACCAGCCCCAGCAACTTCCACCAGGTGGAGGCGACCAGGATCAGAATGCCCAAAAGGATCGGAGTGGCCACAAGACCCACCTTGGTCAGATCCGCCGCCTTGAAATACCGGTAACTGTAGGCAATGGCGTTGGGAGGACACCCGATGACCAGGAGCATGGCAAAAGAGGTGGCGGTACCCAGGCAGAGAGCAATGATCGTGGGGTCAACACCTTCCAGTTTGGCCATGGGAATGACAATGGGCAGTATGAGCGCGGCAGCGGCCACATTGGCCATGGCGTTGGTCACAAGCGCCCCGAAGACCCCTACACCCACAAAGAGCAGAAGCCATCCTCCTCCCTGTACCAACGGGAAGAACACATGGGCAAAATAACCGGCGGCGCCTGAATAGCCCATGGCCAGGCCCAGGGAAATGCCGCCACCAAAGATAAACAGTGCGGTCCCCCACTCGAGATTCTTGTGGATATCTTCCCACTCAAGCACCCTGAAAAGCACCAGGGCCGCCACCCCCAGCATACCTGTGACGCTGTAATCCATTCCGTGTACGCCTTTGGTAAGCCATGTGAGAAAGGTCAGCCCGATAATGATCATGGTCTTTTTCTCGAGGCTCGTCCATGGACCGATCGCTTCATCGAAAGTGGGGAGTTTAAACTTAGGATCGGGCCTGAAGACAAAGTAGACAATGAGCACCGCGACCGGAACGGTCAGAAGAGCCGCAGGCATGCAGTATTTGATCCAGTCAAAAAAAGTGATTTCTATTCCCGTAAATTCGTACAGGAACGCAGCCGATACCATGCATCTCCCGCCTCCTATGAGCGATCCCATACCGCCGCAGGAGCAGGCAAAAGGCAGCGACAGCATCATGAATTTTGCCGTGTTGGTGTGCGGTTCGATGCCTACCGCCCTCATAAGGGGGATCATGGTTATAATTCCGATGGCGCAGGCCGCCGCATCGTGCATGAATGAAGAACAAATGCCCAAACCCAAGGAGAGGATAAACGTAAACTTGACCACGCTGTTGCCGGCCTTTTTCACAATGAAATACCCCAGCCTCTTGGTGAGGCCCGCCTTATCCAGGGATATGGCAAAGATCAGACAGCACATGATGAAAATAACCACCGGATGCATATAAGGCGCCCAGGCTTCTTTCACGTCCGCAACACCCATAAGAACAAGGAATACGCCGATCAGAATGGCGGTGATCTCAAGGGGGATCGGTTCAATAATGAAGAGAAAAATGAGGACCGCAAGGACGGCCAGAAACCGCATGGCCTTGGGTGACAGGCCGTTTACATAGCTGACTTCCGCCCCTTTTAATGAAAGATTTCCGATTTTTTCTTTCAAAAAAGTCGCTGTAGAATCCATCGCCCCGGGGGTTTTGACCTCAACCACATAACTTTTGTCTTTTCCTGTTGAAACAAGCGTGAAATTCTGTTCTATCAGCGGCATCAATTTCTGGTCCGCATCCCCTGTAATCTTGAACTTGGTCCCTTCGGGCCTCGGTAGCATTAAGACAATCGCACCTAACGCCAAAGCCAAGCCGAGCTGAAATCCTTTAGACTTAAAGAACATTGTTTCCTCCTGAGCCTTTGTAGTAACTGATGATCGTCAATTTTCCTCCAAAGCACTTTTTATGTCAAATTGCACAGCACTTTTCATGCCAAAATTCTTGTTTCGTTGTATCCTGTTCAAAACCCGGGTATGAATAGAAACTTAATGGGATCGATCTCCGTACTTGATGGATTTGCTTTTCAGGCGATAGTGCTTTGAGCATGACAAAGAAAACGGCGGATATCGCGTGATATATACGCTGCAAACAGGAGGTTAAAAATGAAAGCAATGGTTTTGAGCAAGACGTGGGAAAGGTCGATG
>JBBSAR010000063.1:0-14227 GCA_038252125.1 Desulfatiglandales bacterium | reverse complement strand
TTTCCGAATGCCAAGTTCTTCGGCGGACTCCTTGGATATTTTCTGACTGTAACCGGTACAGAGAATGATTCGTATATCGGATCTGATTTTGAGTATCTCTTTGGCTAATCTGTCTCCCGTCATTTTGGGCATGGTCATATCGGTGATGATGAGGTCAATTTTATCAGGATTGCCACGGAAAAATTCCAGGGCTTCAGAAGGGTCGGTCTTACCTGTGACTTTGTACCCAAGCCTCTCCAGTCGCTGCCGATTCAGGTCCACCATAGACTTTTCATCGTCAACGAATAGAATGCATTCATTTCCAGTGGGGAGTTCTTGAAACACTTTTGTTTCGTCTTTGACCTCTCTTTCAACGGCCGGAAAAAGGACATTGAATGTCGCGCCCTTTCCCGTTTCACTCTCAACCGAGATTACTCCGTGGTGGTTCTTTACGATGCCGTGAACAACCGCCAAGCCCATGCCGGTGCCTTTATCCACTTCTTTTGTGGTAAAATAGGGATCAAAAACTCTATTTATTACATCAGGGCTGATACCATCTCCTGTATCCGTCATGCGTAATTGTATATAATGGCCGGGATTTAACTCAGGATATTGTGATGCCCTATCTTCATCAATCTGTATATTCTTTAAACTTACTTCAAGGATTCCCCCTTCGGTTTCCATGGCGTGGGCCGCATTGGTGCAAAGATTAATAATGATCTGATGGATTTGAGTGGGATCTCCAAGGATGTTGTGAAGATCATTTGAAATATCTTGGCGTACGTCAATACTTGTTGGGATGGATGCTCGTAAAAGTTTAAGCGATTCGGTAACCACAGACGCAATGTTAAGTGGTTTTTGTTCAGTTTCAGTTTTGCGACTGAAACTCAAGATTTGTCTGACCACATCTCTTGCTCGCATGCAGGCTTTCCTTACCTCATCCAGATTCCCCCTTGCGGGATTCCATTCGGGCAAATCGTCCATGGCAAGTTCAGCATTGCCGAGGATAATTCCCAGGATATTGTTGAAATCATGGGCGATGCCGCCAGCCAGAGTACCGATGGATTCCATTTTTTGGGCCTGCTGGAGCTGGTCCTCAAGCCTCGCTCTTTCCTTTTCGGCCTGCTTCTTTTCATTAATATCCCTGACTATACCCCGAAACCCAATGGGCTTTCCCTCCAAGTCCTTTATCAATGCAACAGAAACCTCCACATACCCTTCTGCCCCGTTCCTTCTCATAATATCCCATTGGTACCCCTTGATAGGCTTTCCGGTTCTGTAAACTTCGTTGTATACCTTATAGACTTTTTTGGCGGTCTCAGGGTCCATGTAGTCCCGGTTATTCATGCCCATCAGTTCATCTCTTGAATACCCTCTGATCCTGCACATGGCATCGTTAAAGAATGTAAAGTTGCCTGCCAGATCAACCTCGTAATAGCCTTCCTCCATGCTTTCAAGGATATTGCGGTATTTCTCCTCGCTCTCCCGCAGCGCTTCCTCCGCCCTCTTGCTCTCGGTGATGTCCTCTCCGGAACTGAATGTACCGATGTTGCTTCCCTTTTCATCTTTTAATAGAGCGTTATGCCAAGCAATATATCTCTGACTGCCATTTTTTGTAATGATAGAGTTTCCAAAATATTCAACAGGCTCTATAACTCCTTTCATCAGCTGTTCAAAAATGTCTTTTACTTCTTTGCTTTGTTCCTTGGGAAGAAAATGGTCAAACCAAGACTTGCCCCGGATGTCCTCTTCGTCATATCCTAAGATCTCACACCCTTTTTGGTTTACCAATGTGACTTTCCCGCTATCATCAAGAGCTATGAACATAACTCCGGCGATATCCAGATACATTTGTGCGCGTTCACTTTCCTTTCGTAGCGCCTGCTCGGCAAGCTTTTCTTCCGTGATGTCCTCATAAATAACAAATTGTTCTCCAGTCTCCAGCGTCACCGGTTTAAATTTTATAGTTTTTTCTGAACCATCTTTACATTTCACTACATATGTTCTGGGCCGGGCTTCCCCAACCTTTGCCTCTTTCTGATCATTGATCCACGTCCAGATAACTTGTCTTCTGTATTCTTGATCAGGGTATGCCTTTCTAAACCATTCCTTCCCTGTGGGGATCTCCTCAAGTATGTACCCGAATATCTCAGTGAACTTGGGGTTAAGATACCTGTAGCAACTATCTTTTCCAATCAAGGATATGGCTAACGGGGATTCTTCCACAAGAATTCGGTACTTTTCTTCGCTCTCCCGCAGCGCCGCCTCATATTTCTTGGAATCCGTGATATTTCGCGCAATCTCAACAGCTCCAATGACATGATCAGATTCATCCTTAATCGGCACGCAATAGTCTTCCCAATAAGATTCGCCCACAGTATCCATAGCAGCTTGATACATAGTTTTGTGTGTCGGCTTCCCTGATTCGATAGTCTCTAAAGTTGGACAACCAGGACAAGGCTCATCGAGATTCTGGAAGAGTTTATGACATGCATGCCCTATTAAATCCTCAGGATTCCTATTAACCATTCCGGCTGCTGTTTTGTTTACCCAAATCATTTTCAACTCTGTATCAACCAACATAATCATATCAATCGAAGCATCGAGAATAGCTTTCTTCTCCGCGTCACTTTTTCGCACTGCATCTTCCGCCTGCTTGCGGGCAGTTATATCTTCATAAATGCCATAAGCACCAACTACCTCCCCATCAACAGTTATCGGAATGCCGCTGAATTTAACGTCTATTAAAGCTCCGTCTTTTCTTCTTCGCTGTCCCGATCCTTGAATTCCTTTCCCAGTAAGCGTTGTATCGGTATATTCCCTTGCTTTTTTTACCTGATTGCTATCCGCAATAAGTTCATCAAGAGTTTTGCCTTCCATCTCACTTTTGGCATAAAGAAAAAGTTCTTCAAACGCTTCATTGCATCGAATAACCTTCATGTATTTATCAAGAGAGACTATACCAAACCCACTATTATTTACTATAGAATCCAATTGTTTATTTCTAAACACCAGATCCTTTTCAGATTCCTCTAACTCCTTAACCCTTTGTTCCAATTCTTCATAGGTCGGTTTTTCGGTCATCAGGAGGTCCTCCAGATACGCTCAAAACAAAAAGGCCCACACGCCTTTGTGTCTTGCACACGGTGTATGAGCCTTTGAAATCCTCATTCGTCTTCCCATCCTTGGTTGGATTATCAATTGAAGAGGAGTAGACTTGTTTTCATCAAAATTAGGATCGTATACCAAATCACCGTGATTTGCACTCGCAATCTGCGGCTTTCCTCGGAGTCCATCAATTCATTTTAACGTGCAGAAGGTAGAATTCCACAAAAGATTTCGCTTGAACAAAAGGGGCTGATGATCTTTACATCATCCAACGTGGTTGATTCTCCAAGGTCACTGTGAGAATTTTTCCGACCACATGATGTGGGGGTCCGTCGATTTGTCGCTTAACCGGGCACAGGAAAGTACTACGTGCAAAATTATGCGTGTGACAGGGGCCAAGTTCATGCAAGGCTACCAGATCAATCATGCACTATTTTCATGTAAAATAAAATCGATGTACCATTTTGAAAAACCAGGGTCTTGAAGCTGGCCGGTTTTCGTATCATTATGGCTCTGAACAGCCTTCATTTTCTGCAGACTGCCATTTCAAACTTGGAAAGTCAAGAAATGGAGATTGCCAAAGTAAGCCGTTAGTGTCAGGAATGATATCACCCTCATTTTGAAGTTTGCGAGATCAGATGCCGGCTTTTACACATCATCTAAACCGGGTACGCGCCGGAATTCACGCTCATTTTTTGTGACGACAGTCAATCCCGTCGCTTTCGCGTGAGCAGCAATCCATAAATCGTTATTTCCTATGGGTGTCTCATGGGATTCAAGGACCGCACGTATTGTGCCATACATTTTACCGGCTTTTTCAGGTATCGGCAAAACAGGAATAAATGTTTGGAATTCCTCTGTTGGTATCCAACAGATAACGGGAAGGCATCACAATCCCTCACGATGCTGCGGTGGCATATCCTCGCGCCCTTCGACAAGAAAATTATCGGGAAGGTTGGCTATCAGTTCAAACGCCCGCCCCAAACCTTTAGATGGTTCACGAAGCACGATTTCGTCGCCACATCGGAAAATCTCCACTACTTTCCTTCACCGATCCATTTCTTGAGTGCGGGCAGTTCCTGGTCGTTCCATTCGGCAGAAAACCGCAATTTCACGAAATAGGCATAGATCTCATCCATGGCGGCCACGGCCTCTTCGATGAGGAATATCTTTTCGTAAAAAAGACCATCCGGGTCGTCTTTTTTGTCCTGCATGACCCGCGGTGCCTTGAGTGTCTTGAAATTCATCCAGGTGGAATCAAGGGTGAAGGACCATTGATTGTCGCCGATGCCAAGCTTGATCATGGCCCGGGTGATCCCTTTGCTCTCGGCAAGGGCAAAGCGGGCCTCTCTCATGTTCTGGGCCTCGCCCGTGCAGGTGATGGTTTCAACCCCCCTTTCGTTCTCCCCTTGAAGAGTTATCCTGCCATCCAGCCACAGATCGGCCTTCGCCCCTTCCGAAAGATCGTAGACGCCCTGTTCCGTTTCGGCTCGGAACCACAGCCAGGCCAAAAACTCCCTTCCAAGAAATTCCGTCTTTGTTACTTTTTCCAGTAGCTGCATATCTAATTTTCCTCCGTAAAATCAGAAGGGGTAAGGGCATCGAGGAGTTCAGGAGAGGCGCCTTCTTTTTCCAGAAACCGGCTGCCGAGGGTGTAAGGGCATACCGCCTGGAGATGGAAATCAAAAGTCTGGAGAAAAAGCTTCGCGAATTCGTCGCAGAGTTTGTTGTTGACGCCACCGAAAAGGACAAAACCGGTGGCGTAATTCCAGATCATGTCATAGGTCCTGGCAACGGGAATGGCCCTCTTGAGGAGACGCAGTTGAACGGCTTCTTTGATTTCGGACCGTCTTGTTCGCGAGAGAAAATCCAGGTTCTCCGCTTCTTTAATCCGGTTCTCCGCTTCAAGACAGTGTTGCCTCAATGCCGTAGGGGGGACTTTTCTTTCGTCAATGCGCAGGGTCATGGCAATGTACGGTTCTTTCAGAAATTCAAGCCCAGAAAAGCGGTTGTCAAACATATCCATGATGTTTACCCAACCCATGCTGCGTCCTTCCAGCGAACTTTCGTCCAGATTCCGAAAGAGATAGGGAGAAATCCTTTCGGACAGGGCGCCCAAAAAATTTGGTTCCAGTTCGCCTTCCACGACATATCGGGTAAAACTTCCGGATCCGGATATGAGGCTCATCTATTTAATCCTTTCCATGCAATGTTTGGTTTTATATTCGGTCATTGAATTTATGTTCTTACTCATACTCGTAATCGTGATCGAGAGTTCCTGAAACCTGAAACGGCCTCAAAGCGGACGGAGGATACCACGCACAACAGAAAAATGGAAGATGGAAATGGCGATGTCTGCAAGAAAGAATTTCCGCGAAACCAAGCTTCATCTTGACGCATCGCATTCCTCTCCCTATACTTCTATTAAGGATATGCTCTGAACTTGAAACAGCCAAAGGAGGAAACGATGGCAAACAACGGCGGTGGTTTTGATTTTTTCAAGGGATTTTTTTTCGGGGGAGTTTTTGGCGCTTTGGCGGGGCTTTTGTTCGCGCCCAAAAGCGGAAGGGAAACGAGGGACGATATTCGGAAGTATTCTCTGGAACTGAAGGACAGTACTCTGGAGAGGCTTGAAGCGGTGCAGAAAAGGGCGGAAGAAGTCCTGATGGAAACCAAAAAACAACTGGAGGAACTGAAACAAAATGTGGCATCCGCGGCCAAAGATACAGTGGCAGCGGTCGGTTCACAAGTGGAAGAAGGAAAAGCGGCGGTTGTCGAGGAGAGAGGCAGAATAAAAGAGGCGATAACAGCGGGTGTTACCGCCTACAAAGAAGAAAAATCGAAGAAGACTGAAAAGACGGAGTAGGCGCCTATGGATATTTCAATCAGCGTGACATTCATTGCGATCTTCCTGTTCATTATCACGGTGTTCCTCGTTATCTTTCTTATCAAAGCGATCGGAGCCTTCACGGAAGCGCAGAAATTTATGGAGATGATACGGCTTCAGACGCCGCCTCTCTTGCATGATGTGACCCAGATCATGGGGGAGGTACGTTCCATGGTGAAATCCGCGCGGAAAGGGGTGGACACGGTGGAAGCAAGTCTGGTTCATGTACAGGAAACCACGCGCAATATCAGGGAATTTGAGGCCATGATCCAGAAACGTGTTGAACAACCGCTCCTGGAAATCGTCTCGATCCTTTCCGCCTTTATCAAAGGAGGAAAGGTTTTCTGGAGGAGCCTTTTCAACAAATAGCCCCGAAGAACGCTATTTTGTACGATATTCTTCGGCGATTTTCAAAAAATTGACAAGGTAGGGGCTGCTCTGGTTGTAATCGTTGACCACTTCCGCGTGAAACTGCTGGGAGTAAAGCGGCCTTTTTGAGCTCTTCAGTGCCTGGATATAGGATGTCTTTGCAGTGGCCCGGAATTCCTTGTATCTGACGTCCCGCGGAAAAAGCGGGCTGATGGCCCAACTGTGGATCTCCACCGCCTTAAACGGGTTCGGCAGTCCCCGATAGATGGGATCGCCTGCATACTCCGGCAAAACCTCGATCGGAATGGGTTTTTCCCCCCGGTTCAGACGAAACATGGTATCGTCGAACCATCCCATCGGGCGGGCGAAGCTGATCCCGTGTGCCATGGCGTAAAATTCATGGCCTGCACCGATACCCAACATGGGGATGTCGTGAACCTGTCGAATGATCTCGAATTCCCCATAATACTCAAACATGGGCAGGTAGGGAAAGTCTGCGTTATTCCCGCTTAAGATGATGGCCATCGGTTTGTTCCTGAGCGCCCGAAGCATCTTGAGCGACACGTTCTGGTGGCCGACGGTAACGGTTGGAAACCCTTGACTTTCAACGAACCTGGCAACCGGACTATAGGTGAATCCGTTCATCTGGTTGCCGATAATGAGCACATATTTGCCATCGGGGACCCGGGGAATTTCCGGCTCTCCCTTTACATAAGGAATGATCGCATTTATCTGGGCCTGGAGGGCGTTCTGCGAATAGATAACGAGACGGTAATACCGGGTATTGACAGGAATGAAATCCAGCGTGTTTCTGCAGGTGTCATTGTTCCTGACTTCCGTTCCCTCAATATCGGTCCAGGTGACGGCATGGTTGCTCGATTGCCATACGAAATGGGTGAGCCACCCGGGGGCAGGCGATGAGTTCCTGTTTGAGAGCATCCAGAACCGGGTAACAGGGGTTGGTTTCCCCATGTCCAACACGACCCAGCTATTCGATTCTCCCGCCGCCCGCGGTGCATTGTTCCAGTAGGTTATCTGGCCCGTGTCGGTCCAATCGATCATATTCTCGGGGTTTTCTCCGCTCGATGCACTGACGTGAAGAACAGGAGCGCGCAAAAAGCCGGAAAAAGACCTGAAGTTGGCTACATCCACGGCAAACCTGGTTCGTATCCATTCGCTGAAATGTCCCTCAATGTCTACCGTTCTCGCCCTCCAGTAATATCTTCCATCCTTCAATTCATCTCCGGTCTCCACCTGTTTTTCAGAGATGTACCCGTTTTGTTGTCCAATCCCTTCGTAGTGGATCGTCCTGTCTGAAGGAAATGCAGGATCAGGAGAGATTTCGAAGGTCACGGTGTAGGGTGCAAGCATGCGGTCGGGATTTCCCACGGAAAGGATCGGCCTCCTGTTGGTAAGGACCATATCCCGTTGCGGGTTGCCGTCAAAAGACGGTGGTGAAATGTCCTTCTTCTCCCGAACAAGTTCATCATTTATAACCGTGGACTGATACTGATAAAACGATTTGGAGCAAGACGCGAAACCTAGGGGAAAAGCGAGAAGAAGAATGGTGGCGACAAAGGTTTTTATATGGTAATCCATGGATATCTTCCTTATGACAAAGGATTTTTCCAAAATATGCATCAGGAATGTATTCCTGAATAGATCCTTAAAACAAATGTGACTGAGAATCAAATCATTTCTTTTTTTTGCTCTTTGCGCCTGATTTTCCTGTCTGCGTGCTTTTCATCGCCTCCTTTCCCGTCTTGTTTCGTTTTGACACGGGTTTTCCGGCTTTAGCGCTTTTCGGCGCAGCTTTTCCGGCTTTGCCGCCCTTTGTCGCAGGCTTTCCAGTCTTTCTGCCTTTGGTTTTCGGTGCCGCCTCCTTCTTATAGTCTCCAATAATGCTTTTCAATGGGCACAATGAGAAGATCGGGCATTTTTTGCAGCCGACCGCGATTGCTATGGGGCATAGTGTCATTTTTTTCTCCTTTCACGCACCGCAACATTTTTTGTATTTTTTTCCGCTCCCGCAGGGGCACGGTTCATTGCGTCCGATCTTCGGGGTTTGCCTTATGGATTGCACCGGCTTGGGGGCCTTGCCGTCCTTGAAGTACCATTCCCCGTCTTCCCGTATGAATTCCGCTATTTCATGGTGGTTGAAGGGGGTTTCTTTCTTTCGGTATCGGGCGATGAATTCCACGGTTCCCGCCTCGTCTTCCGGTCCTCCGTCTTCGGTTTTGAGAATTTCCAGGGACTGCCAGTCCAGGTTCTTCGCCCAGTTGGCGCCTTCTTCTTTCTTATAGTCTTTCCTTTCGGAAGGGTGAAGAGAATTATACAGGTGGTCCAATTCCTTTTTTACATAGGCCGTGTAGCGGGATCTCATGAGGGCTTCGGGGGTCTCGGCTTTCATGGTTCCCCGAATGATGGGTTCGCAACAGTCGGCATAGGGTTTGCCGCTGCCGCAGGGGCATGATTCCATAATATTCTCCTTTGATTTCATTTCATTCAAGCTATATATATTCCCCCGCGTACTTCCTTACGGGGTGACCGTCCAGGACATGAAATTGTCGAATCTTTTTCATCGTGACCGGGGAAAAGATTCCAATGGGCAGGAAAATGACCTTCTTCCCTAATCGCGCGGCCGCGCTCAGGCACCAGCCTGAAGGGGGCGTGGCCGACACATAGACCACATGGGTTTCAATGCTGTAATCAAGGGCTGCAAGGAGAAGCCTTTCGGGCTTGTTCCTGGCAAAAGAAAAAAACGGATCTCTCCATATATCATAAACGCGGAGGGGAGGGTAGGTGAGCATGAAACCCCCGTACTGACATCTTGAGATCCCGGGGCCTTCCATGACCTCTCCGGCCGGGGTACTGTAGAAAGCCATATCCGATTCCTGGCTGTGCTCCCCAAGCCAGGTCACGCACCATGGGAAGTTTTCCTCGTGAGCATCATCCGTTATATCGGGGTCGAAAATAACCACCACCGAACCCACTTTTCCTTTCAAGGGGTTTTCCGCTCTTACGTAGAGTTTGCCCGTTGTCCATTCCCGGATCGTCTCTCTGATATCAATGCCGTCCAGCATGGAACAGGTAAACGGCTCGATCCGGATGTTTTCCTCCGCCTTGATCTGAAGTGCTTTCTTTTTCAGGTGCTGTCCGCAGCTTTCAATTACCAAGTCTTCTGGAGGGTAGGAACAGATCGACAATCCCTTGAAATCCTTTTGCCACTTTTCAGGGTCGCGATCTTTTCGTTTTTTTCTGACCGGCACCGGGACCAGTCTTCTGCGCATGGTCTTCATCTGCCTGTGAAAACGGATGCGCCTCCTGTCCAGGAAAAGATCCTCACCTATAAGGCGAAGAACGGGAAGCCCGGGTTCTTCCGTCTGCCAGGGATATTCGCTTCCCTTTTCCCACATCTCAAAAGCGAAATTGTCGTCGGCTGCGCCTCTTGCAGCCACGATGAGCTGGTAGAAATCAGGAACCAGACCGCCGGAGATCAAGGCATAATTTCTCGAGAACTTATGGAATACTCTTACCTGATTGTGGGAAAGCTCCTCCTTGCTGTTTTTCCAGTAGCCTTTTCTTGCCGCATCGATAAGCTCGCCATGGATTTTTATCCTGTCAGGCGTTTTTTTCTCGGTCCTGCTCCGTTCATAGGCGCCGGCGAGAAAGGGCGTATCGCCCATGATTTCTCTGCTCGATTCTCTGTGGAGATGTGCCAGTCCCACCCCTTTTCGCGTTATCCGCCCGATGACCTGCACCCGGGGCGTTTTGAGCAACTCCAGAATTCCGGAAATATGAAAAAGTCCGCCCACAAAAAGGATCCGCTCTCCGGTCTTACCCAATTCCTGCAGGGCATGCGCTATGGTCTTTTCCCTCAAGATGTCTTCAGGCGAACGGGTGCGGCCTCTGTTGATTTTGAGATATTCATTGCAGTAAGCGAAGTACCCTATCCTGGTGACGGCATAGGAATCGGGCATGGGGGAAAGATCGAGGGGATAGCCTTCGGTGTCCCTGTCCACAAAGTGAACGGGAATGTCGTTTGAAAGGGCAAGCCGGATTGCTTCGACCTGACCGTCCGTGGGTTCCAGCGGGAGATAGATAAAGGTTCCATCCTTTTCTTCATAATGGACCACGGAAAGGAGGGGAAGCCTTTTTACTCCTTCCAAGATCTTGTCCTTCAAGGTGTCCGGATATTCTACCGCCACATGTTGAGGACGGAATTCTTCGAACGCATTCCTGACCTCAATGGCGAATTCCATCCTGCGATGAAGGACGGGCGCCATGCGGATATTTTTCCACTGAATTTTGTCTTTACTGGTCGGCGCCATCAATCAGCTCGGAAAAATAGTCGGATGCGGAACTATCCAGAATCATGGAAGCGGCCTCCTTGAGGAATCGCGTTGTATCGGGCGTTCCATCCCGGTCATTCTCCTTATTTTCAAAGGCGGAGAGTCGCTTGAGTGCGTAACGTGCGATGTTTATGCCGTCTCGTACGGAATATCGTTCGTCTGCGCTGTGCGCGGCCTGGAGAAAATCCACTACATAATCCAGGATATCGTCATCCGCAAACGGAAGGTTGCTTTTCAAAATCAGAAGTTCCTCTTCTCTTTCCGGAAAATCGAGATAGATCCGGGGCTGAAGTCTGGAATGGATGTATTCGGGCAGTTCAAAAGTGCTGGCATCATCGTTCATGGTGGTGCAGAAACGAAATTCCGGATGGGCCTTGATTTTGATTCCCGCCACAATGGATTCCACATACCGTCTGCTGTCAAGGAGGGGAGCGAGGGAAGCCCAGCTCTTTTCGCTCATCCTGTTCCCTTCATCAACCACGGCGATGCCGCCCTTGATCATGGCGGAGACGACCGGACTCGCCACATATTTTATTTTCCCTTTTTCCGAAATAACGGGCGTGATGATGAGGTCTTCAGGCCGGGTATCCATGGTGGACTGAAAAAGGTAGACCGGTCGATTCAGCGAGCGGCCGGCATGATAGGCCAGGGTTGTCTTTCCTACGCCGGGTTTGCCCACCAGCCTGGGACTCAGCGCAAAATCTTCGTCTCCGATAACCAGCCATGCGGCCAGGACCTGTGTAATCAGATCCTGCTGGCCAACCCAGCGCATGGGCACCTCATCGGGTTCGCTCAGGTGGAGTTCCACTCCGTCTATAATGATTTTTTCCAACGTGTATTTGCCTCCTCATTTCCACGCATTGACTCGTTGACAGGCCGTCAAAACGCATTTTATCGTATCCTATTCAAATTCCCCGGATTTGAATTATAGGTTCGGTTGAACCATCTCTGCCAGGGTTGTCGATTTGGACACGTGAAAATTCTTTCAAAGGTGCTTTCTTACAGGAAATGCATCCCGAATTCAAGCGGGATAAATATTTCGCGATCGGAAGTTACGTCCGGATCTTTTGAACCGCCGCAAGAGAAACCACGCTCATGCAGGCGCCGGCTACAAAGGGAATGCGATAATCGACCATCCACAGCAAGCCTCCGAGGGCGGGAAGGAACACCGCCGCAATATGGTTTATGGTGAAACCCACCGCCATGCTGGGGGCGATATCTTTTGGATCCCCCACTTTCTGGAAATAGGTTCGGATGGCGATGGCAAAATTGAAGAAGATGTGGTCAAGGATATAGAAAACGCCAAGGAGTATCTTGGTCTCCACCATTGCATACGCCAAAAAGATGAATATAAGACTAAAGTATTCGAGCGAGAGCACTTTTCTCTCTCCATACCGTATGATGCTTTTGCCGATGAAGGGGCTGAGAAAATAGTTTATCACATTGTTCGTCACGAACAGGATGGTGACTTCGTGAACCGTAAAATGGAATTTCTTGACCATGAGAAATACGGCAAAGGCTATGAATATCTGGCGCCTGGCGCCTGCCATGAACGAAAGGAAGTAGAAAAGCCAGTACTTTCTTTTGAAAACAAGACGCTTTCCCTGGGGAATGATGGTTTTGTCCAGAGGATCCTGCAAGAGTCCCCAGACGCCTGCCGCAAGAATGAAGACGCCTACGCAAAGGTATGTTTGTGCGAAATTCAGGAGAGTGGAGAGAAGATAAATGGCGATTCCGATAGCAATGTTGGATGCCGCGGCTATGCTGCGCAGTTTTCCGAAGACCCATGGAGACCTGGTCTTATCAAAGTACTGGAGGGTGAGGGATTGGTTGGTTGTCTCATAATAGTGAAACCCGAGGCTGAAAATCATGGTGGTAACGATCAATCCCGAGCGTGAAGGAAACAGTCCCGTTGCGCCCAGGCCCAGACCCAATGTGACGATCGAAATCGCTGAAAGACGGTGCTCTTTGATGAGTAACATCACGAAGATCGCCAGGAAGGTAAGAAATCCCGGTATTTCCCGCACGGATTGGATGATTCCGATGTTTTCGCCGGAGAGACCGACGTTTTCCACCGCAAAATTGTTGAAAAGGATCATCCAGGTCTGAAGACCGACCGTTGAACTGATGGTGAGCACCAGCAGGAACCGATACATGGGATTCTTTTTAATTTCATCCATAAAAGACTTTTAAAACCTGTCGAAAAAAATCCGTGAAAATTGAGAAATGCCGTATCTCTTTTCTTCGGATTCGGAACCGCGGATTCCTACAATGCTTTTTTGCCGCACCAGCCTGATGTAATCAACCATCAGAAATATGGACCTTTTTCACTGGGAAGAGGAAGTGGCCAAGACGGCATGACTTTTGCTATTAACAGCGCATGGCTTTGCTCCGTAGGTCTGGAAAGAAGCGCATGCAACGCTCTAAGAACTACAGGGGCGGGTTTTTTATAGGCACGCATTCGTGATTATGGATGAAAACAATGCGAATTACCATCTCTTAATTACAAGGAAGAAATAATAATGAATATAATTGTGGCAGATAAGTCCTTTTCCGAAAAGGAGAGCGAATTAGACGATCCGTTAAAAAGCGGCATTTCTGAGACGTCCATTTCCAGGTCCTGTACTCCCTCCCCAGGCCGTAAGCACGGTGTCCATGATCCGGTCGCTAAGATCCTGATCCTTGTTTGCATTGCGCTGATTGTCGGTGCCGCTTTTGTATATAAGGGTTCCGGTCATTTGGTTTTATCGGGGCCATGGGGCGCTACGCTGCTCATAACCTTCCTGGTCCTATTTGTTCTGACTCTGATCTGGCGGGTGGTGCTGGTTGTGAAATATCGCCCGGCGCCTCTGTGCGCGGACGAAAAACTGCCGACCTGCGGCGTCATTGTGCCCGCCTACAACGAGGGACGTCAGGTGCTGGATACCCTTCGATGTATCGCTGAAAGCGACTATCCGAAAGACAAACTGAACATCGTAGCCGTTGACGATGGAAGCAAGGACGACACATGGCTCTGGATCAAGCAGGCGGTTAGGGAGATGCCAGGCCGCATTACGCCGATCCGCATGCCCAAAAACCAGGGGAAACGGCGCGCCCTTTTTGCCGGCTTCAGGCAATGCCGAAGCGAGATTTTTGTCACTATTGACAGCGATTCCCAGGTTGAGCCTCAAACCATCCGGTGTCTCGTGGCCCCTTTTATCCAAAAT
The DNA here is from genome assembly GCA_038252125.1 of Desulfatiglandales bacterium. Taxonomy (GTDB): domain Bacteria; phylum Desulfobacterota; class DSM-4660; order Desulfatiglandales; family Desulfatiglandaceae; genus DUZB01. The sequence goes on along the minus strand of JBBSAR010000063.1, from coordinate 326 downwards.
GAAAAAGTGGGCGCGGTCGCGGGAAATGTAAGGATTCTCAACCTGAATGAGGGTATCATCCCACGAATGCTGGATGTCAATTTCGCGTTCTCCTTTGATTTTTTAAGGGTAAGCCAGAGCATGGTCAACACGGTCATGTGCAGTCCGGGGGCCTTGTCGGCCTATCGAAGCGATCTGGTAAGGCAGGTATTGCCCCAGTGGGTTTACCAGAGGTTCCTGGGACGCCCGGCCAATATCGGCGAAGACCGGGCCATGACAAACATGATTCTGAAATTGGGCTATTATGTCCATTTTCAGAGTACCGCCGTGGTGTACACCAAGGCGCC
>JBBSAR010000062.1:0-14289 GCA_038252125.1 Desulfatiglandales bacterium | reverse complement strand
ATGATACTTTCCCCCTCATCAAATTTCTTGTCTAATTCTTCAGCTTTCATAAAGTTCAATCTCCTCATTTCTGGTGCGCCGTACCGAGATAATACGAATGTCATCATTGCGATATGTAATAATCCCAGTCCAGTGTTTTTCGCTTCAAATCATGAACTGTTTAGGAGCCACCTTGAAAGGGCTGATCCCTTATCCTTAAACTCCTGCCTCTTCCAAAACCTCCAGCACCACCGTTGAAACATTTGCCATCGCCGGTCCACCGGCCATCAAAATGGCGACTCCTGTTGCTTCAAGAATCTCCGCACGAGATGCGCCCATTTCCACGGCAGCCTTGACATGAGCACGGATGCACTCGCGGCACCGCTGGGCCACCGCGACGGCGACCATCATAAGCCGTTTGGTTTTGGCGGATAATAGACCTTCTTGAGTAACCCGTTCCATAAGAGCGCCAAAGGCACTCATCACATCCGGCATTTGTTCCTTCAGGGTCACCATGCCTTCTTCCAGACTGTATTTCGTTGTCATGAGTTCTCCTCCTTTTTTCTATTTTCAATCATATAGCTTGCCCATATAATAAAGGATAAGCAGTGTTTTCCGAATCGCCGATTAGGATGTAAAAAGGGCCTACGTCGTATGACGCAGGCCCTTAATCTTTCTGGTGCCGAGACCAGGAATTGAACCAGGGACACGAGGATTTTCAGTCCTCTGCTCTACCGACTGAGCTATCTCGGCTTGAAATTTATCCTTGCATTATACCCACAAGCTGCTGGTTCGTCAAGAGCAATTATTCATGAATTTCGGGATAGGTTAATATTTTTTCAGGAATCCTTCGTGTCGATTTCCATTTCAAGAAGATCAAGGTCAAGGAAGTCATTCTTCATATCCGCTTTTTTCTTGTCACTTTTTCCGCCATTGGGTGCCTTCTTCATATCCTGATCGGAAAGCAGGTTGGGTACTGCCATATCTTTTTTGGGTGAGATTTCCTCAGAGTCTAACAAACTGGGTGTAAATGAAATGTCCTCCAGGCCCTCCGTCCCGCTTTCTGTTTGATCGATATCGGAAAGATCAAAATTGACATATTCGTTCAGTTCTTCAGTTTGCCCCCTGGCGCCCTTTTCATCGGAAGTCATAAGCTCGGGTATGAACAAAGCATCTTCTTTGGTGGGAGCCCGTTCCGGGATATCTTTCGAGGAGACGGGTTCTTGATCGAACGACAGATCATCGAGTGATATGAGCAGTTCATCCTCTTCCTGTTCGTCTTCCACACGATTTATATCGGAAAGGTCAAGCTCAAGATAATCGGCCGAATTTTCCGTTTCTTCGGGCTTTTCCATCTTGTCAAAAATGCCGGGAGTGGTTTCTTCCTGCGCTGTAGGTGCAAAGAGTGAATCTTCTTCCTCGATTGGCGTGTCGAATAGAACCGGTTCTGATGATAAGGCAGTCTCTTCCTGTGAGATTTCCGGTATGGAGACACCTCCGATCCAGGGAGCCTCCGGAGTTCCAGATCCATGCGCTATTTCAGGTTCATACTCAAAAGAAAGCTCATCCAATGCAACCATCAGTTCATTTTCCCCATCATTCAAGGAGCTTTCTTGAAGGTTCTCGGAGAAATCCAACCTATCCTCATCCAGCATGAAAATCTCTTCATTCTGGTTTTCCATAAATGATGGAACAGCCGAGGTTTCATTTGCCGGCGTATGTTGGAAGCCTCCGGTTTCTCCGGTGAAGGATGTGAGAAGGTAAGGGGGATTCGGTTTATAGGGGGGAAGACGCAACTCTTCCGCTTCCGCGGATAGGTCCTTGCCGCATTTGGGGCATGTCTGGTTGAAATCAAAACTGATATAGTTGCATTTTATGCATTTCATGGGGGTTCCTCACCGGCATTTCTCGAGAGCCTCTCTTGCCAGTTGGTCGCAACGTTCATTTTCAGGATGTCCTGCATGTCCTCTTACCCATTCCCATTGAATCTTGTGGGGTTTACTCTCGTCCAGCAGGATTTCCCACAGGTCCCTGTTAAGGACCGGCTTTTTTTGAGAATTCATCCAATTATTCCTGATCCATGAAGACATCCATTGCGTCATGCCGTCCTTTACATACCTGGAGTCTGTAAAAATCCTGATTCTGCATGGCCTTTTAAGCTGTCTCAACGCCTCGATGACCGCGGTCATTTCCATGCGATTGTTTGTGGTATTTTGAGCGCACCCTGAAATTTCTTTCTGTTTGTCGCCATATCTTAATATCGAACCGTATCCTCCAGGTCCGGGATTTCCGCTGCAGGCGCCATCGGTGAATATTTCTACGACACCCTGCTGCATCCTATTTTTCAGCACCTGCTGCCTTTGTAAAGTGCACCCTGATTACAAATTTAATTTCCGGCTGTTCTTCGTAGTTGGTCTTAAAGGTCAGAAATCCCCGGTACGTCGTTTCGCTTCCAGAGATGGGCTGGAACGTGAGTTTATATCTGCGGCCTTTTTCGACCTCTTTCAAGTCGTATTTTATTTTTCCGGCAAGCGTGAATTCCGTTTCAGTCAGTTCAAGAGGTTTATCCTGAGTAGTCCATATCTCCGCTTCTTTGCTCATGCTCTCGCCCTCCGTCCCACGAAAAAAGATATAGCGGGAGCTTGGCGATACAAAAATAGGGACCGTTACATCAGCCGAGAGTTTCAACTTTAACGGTTTTGTATGGGTGTCATTGGTGATAACCCTCGCATATTTTGCAATGGCGCCCTGGTATCCTTTGGTATCGATTTTCAGCGTGATTTTTCCTTCCCCACCCGGGGGAATGTCCCTGTCAAACTGGGCGACCGTGCAACCTCAGCCGGGTCGCACATTCAGAATTTTAAGAGGCATATCCCCCTGGTTTTGGACTTTAAAAGTATGTTCAACTGTTTCTCCCTGTTTTACTTCCTTAAAATTGAACTCAGTCTCATTTATTACTGCTTTTGGCCCCTGCTTGTCCTCGCTCATTACGGGATTTGCACCAAAGAGAAAGAGAGAGAAAAACAACAAAACGTAGGATAAATATTTGACCATAAACAAGACCTCCTAAGCCATAGCGGCCTTTTTCTCATGTTTAAGTTTATACGTCAGCACATCCAGCATGACGGTAAAATCGATGTTTTCAACAAGACAGCATTCCGGAACGCTTATCCTTGTGGGGGAAAAGTTGAGGATGGCATTTACGCGGGCCTCCAGAAACAGATCCGCAACTTTTTGTGCGGCGGAAGGCGGCGTGGCGACCACTCCTATCTCAATCTTGAGTTCTGCAATAGTTCGACTCAGGTCTTCTATGTCCCTGATTAAAAGGCCGGATGGGAGTTTCTTTCCTATTTTTCGGGGATCGTTGTCAAAGGCAGCCACGCATTTAAATCCCCGATCAGTGAGATTTTGACGTTGCATGAGGGCCGAACCGAGATTCCCGATGCCCGCGACCCCGAGATTCCAATCGCGATTTACGGCAAGAATCCTTTTGATCTGCGTTTGCAGGTCGATGACATCGTAGCCTACGCCTCGAACGCCGAATTCTCCGAAGTAGCCGAGATCTTTTCTGATCTGGGCGGGGTTGACCTGGCACAGCCATGCCAGTTTTTCAGACGATACCATACGGTAGCCATCAAATTCCAGCAGCTCCAATTGCCTGTAATAGATGGAAAGCCTTGTAATGGTAGCCTTTGGTATTTTTCTGATTTTCGGCATTGTCTCTCACCCTTGATTCCAGATTACGTTCTATTATAGGATAAATGGCAAAGTCCTGCAACAGCAATTCTGATTTCGGTTGTAATTCCAGTAATGGCCACGGATGCCTAAAGAAGGCAGCCGAAAAAGGGTTGCACTTTTTCCGGAGGGATCCGCTGATGCCATTTTGGATGAAAACGCGGGGGCCACGGGAAAAAATCTAATGACAATTAGCTGTCTGCTGGTATACAACCGTCAGAATGTAGATAGCCTTTGGATTGATTCATTCTTCATTACAGGGTTGTGGCCACATGAAAAATGGAGAAACAGAAGTGGTATTGGAGCTTCCCTTGAAAAAATGTTCGGAGGAGGAGGTTTCGGACAGAGTCTCCCTTGAGCGCTATAAAGCGTTTGTGGAAAATATTTCGGAGGGAGTATATGAGGTAGATATCCATGGGAATTTCATCTATTTTAATGATTCTCTCTGCCGCGTTTTCGGCTTTTCGCGAGAAGAAATTCGGTGTGAAAACTTTTCCCGATTCATGAGCGAAGCCTATGCCAGGCAGGCGGCTGAAGCATTTAATGGAATACTCAGGACGGGAATCGCGATTTCAGATCTGGTCTGGGAGATCACGGATAAGCAGGGAAATATCAGAATCATCGAACTTTCAGCGGATCGTTTTTTTAATGAAAATGGAAAAGTGGAAGGTTTTCGCGGCATTGCCAGGGATATTACGGAACGATTTAAGACCCGGAAAGCGCTCATCGAATCGGAGAAACATAACAGGACTCTTCTCGATTTCATCCCTTACCCCATGGCGGTTCTTACCCTGGATGGCCTGGCAACCTACCTGAATCCCGCTTTTACGGATACCTTCGGGTGGACGCTTGACGAGCTGAAAGGAAAAGGCATTCCGTACGTCCCTCCCGGTCTTGAGCGGGAAGCAGAGAAGAACGTATTTACCCTGTCGAAAGAAAGAATTATTCTCCGCCAGCAGACGATGCGGCTCACGAAAGATGGGCGTCTGTTGGATGTGGTTATGAGGGCCGCGGTTTTTTCCGAGCGGGAAGGCAAGCCTGAAGGAGAACTGGTTTTCCTGAGGGACATTACCTTTGGGACGCGAATACGAAGAAACAATGCGGCCATGTTGAGAATCAGCATGGCCTTGCCGGAATATCCGAATCTGGATGATCTGCTGAACTATATCAGTGTGGAGATCAAAACCCTTGTGGAGTCGGAGGGCGCCCTGGTAATGCTTTTAGATGAGGAAACGACTGAACTCTTTTTTAAATCCGCATCCATTGATGACCTGGCAGCGGAAAAGAAGATGAAAGAGATCCGCTATCCGGCGGATAAAGGCGTTTCAGGCAGAGTAATTCGCACCGGAAAGCCGGCCATCATCCCTGACACCTCGAAAGATCCCGATTACTATTCAGTGGTGGATATCAGGTCCGGTTTCAAGACAAACAACATGCTGGACGTACCCCTTAGGATTGGTGATCGCATTATCGGCGTATTGTGCGCAATGAATAAGAAAAGGGGTATTTTCGACAACACGGATGTGGAACTGATGAATATGATTGCAGGGACCGTTGCCCTGTATATCGAGAGAGCGCGGAATTCCGAAAAGCTTAAAGAAGCCTATCGGGAAGTATCGAGTCTCAACCGTTCAAAAGATAAAGTGATTAATCATCTCTCTCATGAGTTGAGAACCCCCCTGGCTGTCCTTGGCGCTTCCATGAAAATTCTTGAAAAAAAGCTGGCGTATGTTCCATCGGAGACCTGGCAGCCTACCATTGAGCGTGCAAGACGCAATCTGGACCGCATTCTGGAGATGCAGTATGAGGTAGAAGATATCATGCGGGAGAGGCATTACGACACCCATTATGTTCTGTCTTTGCTTCTCGAGGAGTGTGCTGATGAGTTGGAAGCGCTGGTGGCGGAAGAGGTGGGGGAAGGGCCGATCGTCGAGAAAATCAGGCAGAAGATAGACAGCATGTTTACGGTGGAAGAGGGAGAACCGGAATGCATTTCCCTCTCCGCGTTTGTCTCTGAGGCACTGGAAAAAATGAAACCGCAACTTCTACGGAGGAAGGTGCAAATCGTTCCCTATCTCGAGCCCTCTCCCGTTGTAACCATCCCATCGGATCCGCTGCGAAAATTGGTTGTGGGTCTTGTCAGAAACGCAGTAGAAAACACCCCTGATGGAGGCAGGGTGGAGCTCCTTGTGAGAAAAAGAGGAAATGGTTCGGAGTTTATGGTTCATGACTGTGGAATGGGCATCACCAGGGAAAACCAGAAACGGATTTTTGAGGGATTTTTCAGTACGCAGGAAACTATGGACTATTCCTCCAAAGAACCCTTTGATTTTAATGCCGGTGGAAAAGGGGCTGATCTTCTGCGCATGAAAATGTTTTCCGAGCGATACAACTTCAAAATCAGTATGAGCTCTTCAAGGTGCTCCTACCTGGCAAATGACGGCAGTTTTTGTCCCGGGAAAATAGAGGAATGTGAATACTGCGATGTGAGAAACGATTGTGAGGCTTCGGGTGGAACCACGTTCACCGTATTTTTTCCTTCGGGAGCCGAGCGCTGCAATCAGGAATAAGAGAAATGAGGGTTCTGATGATTTGACAATGAATTCTTATTTTACTATGCTCCCCGAGGAAACAGAGGACAAAGGAGCCGGAAGGCTGATGGAAAAGACCAATTCGTTTGAGCGGGGAGTCGGCGTATCGGCAACAGTTCAGGAATAAACAGGAGGACGGTCTTGAAGAAAGAACTTCTACTGTCGAGAGAAGTAATTGGCGCGCGCGTAAAAGAGCTGGCGGGACAAATCTCCGAAGATTATCGGGGAAAGGAGCCTCTCCTTGTGGGCATACTGAAAGGATCTGTATTTTTCTTTGCGGATCTGGTAAGGGAAATCACTCTGCCCTCGAAGATTGATTTTCTCAGAGCCGCCAGTTATGGAACGAAAATGGATTCCTGCGGTTCCGTTCGATTAACCAAAGATTTGGAACTTCCCGTTGAAGGGAAACCCATCCTGTTGGTGGAAGACATTGTCGATACCGGCCTGACATTGTCCTATATTAAAGATGTTTTGGCCGACAGAGGAGCCGAAAGCATCAAGATATGTGCGCTCGTGGATAAGTTGGAACGAAGAAAAAGGCATGTCCCGTTGGATTATTGCGGATTCAGGGTTGAAGGTGGCTTTCTGGTGGGATATGGATTGGATTTTGATGAAAAATACCGATATCTCCCTGAAATTTTTATCCTCAAGGAATGATGAAGATGCCGTTGCCAGTCACCTGTTTAGTTTCTCTGTCCAGTTCAGTGTTCGAAAGCTACGTTTATGACGCAGGAGGGAGTCATGATCATCCAGTGTGAAAACTGTAAGACCGAGTTCAATCTTGATGAATTCCTGATAAAGGAAGGCGGATCAAAGGTTCGATGTTCAGTCTGTAAAGAGATATTCGTGGCCTACCCCCTACCGAAGGCGCCACCGGAGGATGAATTCCCTTCGCCGGAAGCGGCGACGGGTTTGCATGAGGTGGATTCAACGGATGATGCTGTCCCTGCTGAGCCGGAAGAAACCATGGACCGGGATGATTTTCTGGATGAACTTGACGGACTGGAGGACATCCTGAACGAACCTGATTCGGAGATGGACGCTGAAAAGGCTCTTTTTGAAGAAGCCGGAAAGGACCTTCTGTTAAGGACAACCAAAGGGGAACGGCAACTGGCAAACCGTCCCTTGTCTGATTTTCCATCCATTGAACATCTCGGCGAGCATCCTGAAGAGCAGGAGGAGGAAATCGCAAAAGAAGATACCTCAGACATTGAGAATTCTGAATTCCCTGTGTCCGGGAGGAAATTGAAAAAGAAATCCTCAAAGGTCAGCCTTTTTTTGCTTATCGTCTTGATCCTCATCATTGGCGCGGCGGCCGTATTTATCTATTTGAGACCTGAAGTAATCCCGAAATCCCTGCCTTTTTTGGGGGCTGAAAAAAATCAGGAACAGGTCGATCCTGGTGTTCGCCTGTTGATGTTCAGCTCGGTGAGCGGAGGATTCGCGGAAGCCGAAAATGGCGGGCGTTTTTTTGTCATCAGGGGCGTTGTCACCAATAAGTATCCGGAACCAAGGAGCTTTATTCTCATCAAAGGAAGTATCCTGGATGATCAAGGGAAAGTTGTTAAGACGCGCACTTCCTATGCGGGAAACAGCTTTACGGAAGAAGAGCTTAAGACTCTGCCTTATAGCGAGATCAGCAAGGCCATGGAAAACCGTGACGGAATGGCCAGAAAGAATCTCAATGTGCCCCCGGGCGCAGCAATCCCTTTCATGATTGTCTTTGATAACCTGGAAGGCAGCCTGAGTGAGTTCACTGTGGAGGCTGTCAGCTCTTCTCCCGGGACGTAAAATCAGCAGTTAGCTTTTAGCCGCCATTAGCCGTTAGTCCGTCTTGCAGACACCCATATGACTTCAAACTTAACTAAGAAGACCCAACTTGAATATGCTGAACGGGTTTTTTGATCATGCGATCCATTGTCCATCCCCTGTCGTTTCTTACCCACTGTTTTCTTTAAAAAAATATGAAAAAGAACCGATTGCCTCAAGGCCTGAGAAATGCCATTCGCGGCATAGTCATACTGGTGCTCATCTTGTTTACCGGTACTTTTGGATATATGGTCATAGAGGGGTGGGACCTCCTGGATGCATTTTATATGACCGTCATTACGGTGACCACTGTGGGGTATGGAGAGATCAGAACGGTTTCCGATGTGGGACGGCTATTCACCGTTGTCATTATCTTCCTGGGGATGGGGGTTATGGCGTATACTCTTGGAATGGTGGCCCAGACAATGGTGGAATTCAGACTCAGTACCATCCTTGGGAGAAAGAGATTCGGGAGGAAACTCAAGACCATGAAAAATCACTATATCATCTGCGGTTATGGGCGACTGGGGGCGATTATTGTAAGTGAGCTCAGAAACCAGCATATCCCTCTTGTGGTTATTGATAACGACCCTGCCGCGAGGGAAGCGCTTGCGGATTCAGGCATTACTTTCATCATCGATGATGCCACGAACGAAGATATTCTGCTGGAGGCGGGCATTGAAAAGGCAAAGGGCCTCGTGGCCGTGGTGCTCTCCGACGCGGACAATCTGTTCATTACAATGAGCGCAAGGGGGCTCAACCGGGACCTGTTTATTCTGGCGAGGGCTGATAAGGAGCAGACGCGAAAGAAACTATTGCGGGCTGGCGCCAGTCGGGTGGTCCTTCCCTATCTTATCGGCGGCCTGAAAATGGCCCATACCATTATCAAGCCGGCGGTCACGGATTTTCTCGAACTTACCATGCACGATAAGAACATAGAACTGCAATTGGAGGAATTGCGGGTGGGTGAACATTCAAAACTGAATGGCGTTACTCTGGTCAATTCCGGTATCCGGAAGGACATGAATGTTATTATTCTTGCCGTCAGGAAAAAGAATGGCGAGATGAGTTTCAATCCGTCGTTCTCAACGCTCATTGAGGCCGGGGAAACCCTGATCGCCCTGGGACCAAAAATTGATCTCGACCGTTTGGCCCCGATTCTTTCCGGGGAGTAGGTGATTTATTTTGTTTCTTCTTTTTGACTCTTGAAAATTTTCTGCACTTGCAACAGGGCCTGCATGTCGTCCACCCCCATGACTTCCTCTTCATCGGCCAACACACAGGCCACGGGAAGTTGGTCCTCGTGCATGTAGCCAACCAGGTCCGTGATAAAATATTCGTGAATCTCTGTTGCCTTTCCACGGATCTCTTTTTGCACAACGTGTGGTTTTGACGACAGGACGGAGATGTAGTGAATCAGGTCTTTCTTCCTCGCTGCATAGATCCCGGAATTACAGATTTGAAGTTTCTCCAGTTCTCTTTCGGAATAGTGGCGCCAGTATTCCCACTCGATGATCCCTGTGATGTTGCTTTTTCCCAACTGTAACAATCCGTATTTTTTTCTCGACGCAGGCTTGAACCCCAATACAGCAAGGGAATTATCCTCCAGTTTTTCCAGCAGTTTCCTGTAGGAAGTCCTTTTGACCAGAGGGACGTCACCCATGGTGATAATCAAATATTCATCGTCAATCCGACTCAGGAAAGGCAGTGCCGCGATCAGTGCGCCCCCCGTCCCGTTCAGCTCGGGCTGTTCAATATAGGTCAGCCCGTCTTCACGGGTTGCGTTCATGATATCTTCTCTTCGGTGGTTCACAACGATGGCCTTGTTTCCCGCTGGCAGTTCTTTCAGAATAAGAGAAAGGATCGATTCGGTCCCCCTGTATGGAGATTCCACTGGAATCAGAGGCAGAAGCGTTTTGTTGCCTTCGTATCCTGTCATCCGGCTGCCTCTTCCGGCGGCAAGGATCAAAGAAGCTGTTTGATGGTTTCTTTTCATGCTGTTCCTCGTTGACCTGCGTATCTTTGGCTGCTATATTTAATGACTTGTTACCCTTTTATGACTCCAAGAGGCTTCAGTCTGGCTACCTTGCAGGCAAGGTCGGCCCCATGCACGGCATCAACGACTTGGGAAACATCTTTGTAGGCATCCGGCATTTCTTCTTTCAGCGTCTGTCTTCCTCTGGCTTGGACAAAAATACCCTTGTCTTCCAGTTCACGATAGATGGCCCTGCCTTTGGCATTTTTTATCGCCTGGGTTCGGCTGAGGATTCTTCCTGCCCCATGGCAGCTGGACCCGAAACTTTCACGCATGGCCCCTTCGGACCCTGAAAGCACGTAGGAATACCTTCCCATGTCCCCGGGTATCAAAACCGGTTGACCCGTTTGGCGGTAAATGTCGGGCAGGAGAGGGTGCCCGGGAGGCAGCGAGCGGGTTGCCCCTTTACGATGGACGCACAGCAGACGTTCCTTTCCGTCCACAAGGTGTTTTTCTTTTTTGGCGATGTTGTGACAGACATCATAAAGAAGTTTCATCCCCAGTTCCCTTGGCGTTATTTCAAGGGCACTGAGAAGTGTTTCACGGGCCAGATGCATGAGCACCTGCCGGTTGGCCCAGGCGTAATTGGCTGCACAGGCCATCCCGGCAAGGTATCGTTCCGCCAGTTCGGAGCGAAGAGGAGCGCAGGCAAGCTGTCTGTCGGGAAGCGGAAAAGACAGGGCGCCCTTGGCATAGTAGCGGTTCATTTCTTTAAGGAAGTCGTCACATATCTGGTGGCCGAAGCCCCGTGACCCTGAGTGGATAAAAACCGTTACTCCGCCCTCCATAAGACCAAATGCCATGGCCTTTTCCCGGTCGTAGATTTGATCGACAACTTGAATCTCCAGGAAATGATTTCCTGAGCCCAAGGTGCCCAACTGCTGCTGTCCCCTTTGGAGAGCTCGCGGGCTCAAAACAGAGGGATCCGCCCCTTCCATGCATCCGCCGTCTTCGGTTCGTTGCAGGTCCTCCACCTCACCGAAGCCGGATTTTACCGCCCAAGCGGCTCCTTGGGCCGCGACCCGCGCCTCCTCTGATTTTGAGAGGCGAACAGGTCCGGCGGTCCCCACTCCGCTGGGGATGGAACGAAAGAGGGCGGCAACAAGGTCCTTGATCAAAGGTCGGATTTCGTGGGCCTGAAGGTGGGTTGTCATCAATCTGCAGCCGCAGTTGATATCGTATCCAACTCCCCCCGGGGAAACGATGCCTTCATCCAGATCAAAGGCCGCGACGCCTCCAATGGGAAAACCGTACCCCCAATGGATGTCGGGCATGGCCAGGGAATGACCTACGATGCCTGGAAGGGATGCGACATTGGCTACCTGGACAAGGCTCTGGTCTTCCTGTAGGATTTTTATCAATTCGTTGTTGCTGAAAATGAGCCCCGGAACGCGCATGGGACCGCTTTTCGGCAACAGCCATCGATATTCATCGATTTTGCTTAATTTTATCTTTACATTGCTGGTCATAAGTCGAAAATTACCCGGGCGCTCCAACCCTCAGGTTTTTGCGTTACTTCTATCTGATGGTAGGTTACCGCCTTAATCTCGTTTATAATTTCATTTTGGCCGGGCCGGAAAGCAGCGACGTTTACGGTTGCTTCAAGATGGGTGGGGTTGACTTCCAACATGCTGATATCGGAGACAATTTTCTGCTCTGCGTCAAAAAGGTAAAGGATTTCCCCCAACCAGCGGACCATCAGGTCGGCAAGGTCTTCCCCGTCCAGGGAAATCCGGAGGGACTCGCTCCCTTTTATCCTGCTTTTCCGAAGCATGATTTGGATGATTGACTGCGCGGCTTTCCTGAAGAGGTCCTCCAGATCAGTTCCGTTAACCGTGATGCCCATGTCGGCCGTGTGGTCGATGGGGGTATAGAAAAGTTCTTTATCCATGTGGAAATATTATTCACTACGAAGAAATTGTCAAAATTTTGTTTTTCGGGAGGAAATGAGATGATGCAATGTGCATTCTGCAAGAAGGGTTTTACCTTGAAAGATAAAGTGATGCGGCATGATGTCTGTCCCCATTGCGGATGGGATCTCAGGTGCTGCAAGCAATGCAAGTTCTATGATTATAATGCCTATAATGAATGTCAGGAGGTCATGGCGGAGCGGGTAATTGAAAAGGAGCGGGCGAATTTTTGCGAGTATTTCGTCTTAAGAGGCTCTGTACCGGCAGGAGCCGATGCCGGGACGTCCAAGAAGGAGGAGGCCAAAAAGGCACTGGAAGCCCTTTTCAAGAAATAGGATCTGAAGTATCCTATTCAAATTTCCCGGTAGCAAAGTGATGACCCGGAAAAACCATTCCGTCACGAGGTCTCAACGGTCGGTGAAGGTTTATCCAAGACGCGGCGGCAAAAAAGACCTGGTGACTCCATTCCAGCCAGGATTCTTGAATAAGATACTTTCAAATCTATTTGGCCGGGATTTTCTCTAACTCCATTACTCCAATACTCCCTCCCCTACTCCATCGCTACCGTTTTCTTTATGCAGTCCATCACGTTGTCCATATCAGATCCGGGTCTATTGAAATCCACCACGAACGTATAGGGTCCGGTGGCATTGCCTTCCAGGAACCCCACCCGCGTTCTCACTCCGTTCAGAGAACCGGTCTTAAACCATTCCGTGCCGCTCTTTCTCAGGAGATGCCTGTATGGTTTGAATCGGTTCAACACGACAAGCATGTCAAGGGCTGAAATCCTGTTCTCTCTCGATATCCCGGATCCTTCCACGATCTTTACATGGGAAAGCCCCAGGTCATTCGAGGCGAATTCCCTCAGGGCACGGACCCCTTTTTCAAGATTTCCCGGGGGGCCGAACCGGGAGGCGCCAAGCACAAGCATGATCTGATTGGCTATGTAGTTGTTTGAAAAGCGGAGCATTTTCTCTACTACTTCGCCGAGTGTAAAGGGGGATTGAAAAACGTAAATAGACTTGTCGCCGGCGTCAATTTTGCCAAGCCTGACATCCCCTCCGGTGGTTACTCCCCGCTCTATCAAGAAATGTCGAAGAAGTTCTCCCGTATAGAGGGTTGTTTCATGGGTGTTGTGGACAAAGGTGTATCGACCTTCTCTCAGGTTCAGGGGGCGAATGCGTTCCTCCGCGAAAGGAATCATCGGCGTTTGCGGTTCCGATGAAACGATTTTGCCTTCCCGGTTGTGTTCGAAAGCCACTGTGTTGATATTGGCGGACATTGCGCCCGGAGGAGCATCATAAGGATTGGTGGAGTGTTCGCGTCCGGGGATATGAATGGGCGATGCGAAATAGGTATCATCCAGCACGATATTGTTAAAATGACTTACCCTGGTGGAGAGAAATAAGGCCATGTCTTGCAGAACTTCTGAAATCAAAAGTGGGTCCCCGAACCCTTTTACCTTCAGGTTTTGGTTCTGATCCAGAAAAATTTCAGTCTTGAATTGATACGAGAGACCGAAGCTCTCGATTCCTGCCAGTGCCGTCAACACCTTCAGGGTGGATGCCGGAATGCGTTCTTTTTTTTCATTTTTTTTGTAGAGGATTTTTCCCTCGGGGTCCTGGACGACCAGGGCATCCGTCGAAGTTATGTGGCTCCAGCAGGGAAGTTTTTTTTCGGCAATCAGCAGTCCCGGCTGGAATGAGAAGACGAATAGGAGCAGGACCACGAACCCCTTAGGCAGGGTTTTTCTTGTCTTACGTCTTGTCGGCACGTTATCCGGGGAAAAAACGGGGGCATTTTCAAAGTGGCAAAACCTCATGCTTTCGGTGGAGAAATTTCTTCTCCTTCTCCTTCTATTATCGAGGAATTGCCACGGGTTTCGTGGTCCATATAATCCGTGATGAACTCGATTTTCTCCGCCACGGATTTGCGTTTGTCGACAAAGATGTTATATTCTCCCCTTACCGTACAGAATCCGCCTTTAAGTTTCAGGCCCGCGGCTTCAAGCCTGTCGTAATGAACTTGGATCCCTTTTTCAGCGGCCAGGTTTTCCACCTGCTGGAGCTTTTGCTGAAGGGCAGGGGAGGCCGGCTTGGACTTTTTCCTGGTCTTCATAGAAATTCCTTCGTCTACAGATATTGACAGCTTCGGATATGATAAAGTATAGCTGAATGGTTTTCAACCGGAATGGTGAGAAAGGAGAAAATCTTGTCTTTACATTTTGATT